>NZ_JAWVZL010000012.1:0-55385 GCF_033722195.1 Marinobacter sp. | reverse complement strand
CGGCTACTTCAAGAAAGGCGGCGTGTTCATGCCCTCCCTGGTGGCCGAGATCGGCGCTGTGATCGAGAAGCACCTCAAGGCCATCGGCCTGCTGGAAAGCGAGGAAATGAGCGAAACCACCAAGCGCATCCTCGCCGAGAAGCGCGCCGAGTTCGAATCCAACAAGGCTCCGGTGAACGACGAAAAAGTCACCGACTACCCCGCCAACGCCACCCTCTGCGGCAAGTGCAGCACCAAGGCGGTGATCGTGATGGACGGGTGTGCGACCTGTCTGTCCTGTGGGGATAGTAAGTGTGGTTGAGGTGATTGACCGCAGTGAGTGACGAGAAGGCCTGGGGTGAAAGCTTCGGGCCTTTTTGCTTTGGAAAGAAGAAATCCCTGGGACGTCCCCTGTAATAATTGAGCATTCTTCGTTATTACGCGGTGATATTACTGGCGTAATGAGGAATGGCTGTGCAAGATGCTGATTTCAGGGGACTCTTTATTATTAGCATGCGAAGCATGACGTAATATCGTGACTTCGGTGTTATTGCAATAATAACGCGTTCTGTCTAATACGCTGTTAAGCAATAAAAATGGAAGACTACCTAGATTTTGACCGTCAGGAAGACGTACTTTCTTCCTTGGAGGAGTTTTGTGCCAGTTTGGAAAGGGCAAAACACTCCGATAGAGCCTGGAAGTACGTGATGATTTCCGCACACAATGCTCTTCAAGGTTGCATTTGCATAGCTCTAAGAAATGGAAATGCTTTCCAAACATGGAATGAGCGTCATTTAAAAAAATGGCTTGAGGCTTACAGGAAAGGTGATGATCTACCTGATCCAAAACTGAATTTCTTTTTGGAGCTCTACGATAAGCTGTTTGAAAACGAAGGCATGTTGGACAGGGGCAACATCGAGTGGCTAAACGAAACACGCAACGGATTAGTCCATTTTAATACTGACAGTTATGCGATTCATAAGCCTTCTATCTTAGATGCCTGCGACGAAGCCTTTCAGGCAATTATGCTCACTCCCCAAAAGTCCCAAGGCATATTTTTCTATACCGAGGATCAAGAAAAAGACTTTTCAAAATTAGTAAGTGAAATACGGGAGCTGATGAAGTGGCATCGAGCAAATGCTTAACCAGTGCGTCAACGGGACCGCTTTGTTCCGCTGCCGCTCCACAAATCGGCCCGTTACGCAAGCGTTACGAGTACTCGGGAGCAACCAAATGATTCGCGATTATCGGACAGCCGATATTGATCAAATCTTGGCAATCTGGCTATCTGCATCAATTAAAGCCCATGACTTCATCGAATCTGCGTTTTGGCAATCGAAGATTAGCGAGATGCGTGAAGTATACATCCCGGCATCGGAGACGCTTGTGTATGAAGCTGAGGGAGAAGTCGTTGGGTTCTATAGCCTATATGAGAACAATCTTGCTGCGATCTTTGTGGCACCAGGCTCACAGGGCAAGGGGTTGGGCTCAGTCTTGCTTAACGATGCTAAGAATAGGCGAGAGTGCTTACAGCTCACTGTTTACAAAGAAAATAATCCGAGCATCAAGTTCTATGAAAAACACGGATTCACTTTACTTGGAGAGCAAATCGATGAGCACACCGGGCACCCTGAGCTCATCATGGAGTATCACTCGTAACAAGGCGCAGCAGTACGCGGCCGTTGGCCGCCGGACGCTCGTAAACTCGCGCCGCTGTGCTTTGCGTTAGTAACAATTTGGGACGAAATCCGGGGCACCCATTAGCCAGCTATAGTCAGCGCAATACCAACCCACCATAACCGCTGGTTGTGGTGGTTCCTCCCTTCCAATGCGCTTCCGTTGTTCTCAATGGTGGTTGCGGACTGATCCGCACCAGACACCCATCAGGATCAAGGCCGCCCGTCAGGGCGGCCCCTGGCCGAAGCCCCGGAAAACCGTCAGTGCCTGATCGTGTCCAAGTGGATTCAAATGCGGTGGTTTGCCAACCTGTGGCGCCAGCCTCAACAAAGGCCCAGCCCAGGTACCTGTTGCCATTGCGCGTGTTGTTCCAGCCCTTGGCATTACCGTTGCTTAGCCGTTGGGCAGGCGTTCCTGAGAAAGCACAGCGTCGTTCTCGTGGAGAACGACAACCACGCTGTTGTTGGAGTGCAGGTCGATGGCGCGCAATAGGGTCATGTCAGCCTCCTGTCGCGGCAGGTGAGTTTGCCGGCTACCAGCCTGCTCCGGGTGACGGGCTATGGGAGGCTGGCTACATGATTTTCAGATTTACTTTCTCATCCAGAAACACGTCTGTGCCGGTTCTGCACGATATTGAACAAAAAAGAGCAAAGGGTAAGCTTGTTTGTATACCCAAGCTGGCTGGAGTGTGAACGAAGTGAAAATGTTTATGGGTTTGACGCTGGCTGCACTTGTAAACGGGCTGCTCATTCAGGCCGCACTTGCAGAAGAGACACGGACAGCGTTGGTGCCATTGCCCTCGGTTGATGACTTCACCGGGGGCGAGGATGGCTGGGGGGTCGGGCTGGGTCTGAGTGTTGAATACGAATCTGCCTACGAAGGATCCGATGAGTTTGAGTTTGAGCCCAATCCTGCGGGCGCTTTGCAATGGCGGGACGGCGATAATATCTACTATTTCGCGGGCGCGGCGCTGGGCTGGCGAGGGCTTCGATCTGAAACCTGGCTGCTGGATGCGTCTGTGGCCTTTCCTGTCGAGGAGGGCCGCGAAGAGAGTGATTCCGAGGACGGTCGCCTTGAAGGTCTGGGTGATGTCGAGGGGAGCACAGAACTCGTGTTGCAGGCGCGTCGTGCCTTCGATTCGGACTGGCGTTACTGGCTGGACGCACGACTGGTTACCAGCGAGGACGGAAACCTATTCCTGGTTGGGCCCGGGCGTCGCTTCGGTGATCAGACCGATGGTACCGGCTCGGAACTGGGGCTTGTTGTGGTTTTTCACGACAGCGACTACGCCAACCGAGATTTTGGTATAGACGCGGAACAGTCCGCCAATTCCGGGCTGGCGCAAACCGATCTCGACGGTGGCGTTCGATCGGTGGGGCTCAACTATACCTTCCGCTATTTTGTGAGCGACCACTGGCAGGTTTTTGGCGAGGCACTTTACGAACACTATAGTAGCGATGTCAGGGACAGCCCAATTGCGCGCAGCGATTACGAAGCGGAAGTGGGTGTTGGGGCGCTTTACGTGTTCTGAAGCCAGGACAGAGTCATTTTCCGGAAGTCCGCGAAACTCGTCACCGTAAATCCGGAAAAGATCCATTTCCTTCCGCCCTGCGTTTTTCCGGTCAGGGGCGCCTTTTTTTGACGGCATCTTCTCTTCTGAGTTGTACCTTGATAAGCCATTGAATTTTCGATCGGTCGCACCAAACGATTTACGATATCAGCTCATCAAACCAAACGCTGGCTGGGAACCGGCTGAATATCCAGACCTATCATCCAGCCCCGAACACGAGTCACAAAATCCTGACCAACTGACCAGAAAAGGAGTCGAACCATGAGCCACCCTCTGGAAGGAAAAACCGTCGCAATCATGGCAACAGACGGTGTCGAGCAGGTTGAATTAACACGACCCTGGAAGGAGCTGGAGTCTGCCGGGGCAAAGGTCGAGCTTGTTTCAATCAAGTCCGACAGTATCGAAGGCTATAAACACCTGGATAAGGCAGACCGCTTCAGCGTGGACAAAACCGTCCGGCAGGCAAGCATTGCTGACTACGATGCGCTGGTATTGCCCGGCGGCGTCGCGAATCCGGATGCCTTGCGTCTGGATAAGGACGCCGTGGCGTTCGTTGCCGGGTTCGTGGCAGCGGGGAAACCCGTGGCAGCGATCTGCCATGCTCCCTGGCTGTTGGTAGAGGCTGGTGTCGTCCGAGGGAAAACGCTGACCTCGTTCCCCAGCCTGCAAACCGATATCAACAATGCCGGCGGCCATTGGGTTGACCGGGAGCTCTGCCACGAGGGCGGCCTGATCACCAGTCGCAGACCCGACGATCTGGATGCCTTCTGCAGCGAACTGGTGAGGGCGATCGCTGCTTGAGAACCTGAGCTGGTTGAGCCCGGAGCCCGTGCGAGAGCGCTCCACTCAAACTCGTGGGTGCGGATCCGCGCCCCTGGCACGGACTCACAACCTCTGGTCGGCAGATGTCTTTTCCGCCCCCGCCACACAGAATGCCTGCAGAACGAGGCTTACTGAGGCCATAAATCCCAGACTTCCTTGGGATGCATCTTTTTGACCTTGATCAGCTCATTGCTGTCAAGATAACGATCAAGCACCTTCAGCACGGCTTTCAGGGTGTGCTCTGCATCAACCTCACCAACGAGCGTCTGCTGAAAGGCCTTCATGTAGTGCTCTCTGTCCCGCCATTTACGGGGCGTTTCTGCCGGCTTCCAGCCTTCGAAGAAAAGCCCCCTGGCAATGATCGGTAACTGGGCCGCAAAATCGGCGGCTTCATCGACCGTGATGCGGTCTCTCAAGGTTTGCAATACGGCTTTTAGGCGGACCCAGGCCTCTTCCTCACCGATAGAGCCCAGCTCATCCGAGATGTCTTTGAGCCAGGTGTTCATGGTCTTTACGTTCTGATCGACAATGTTGACACTCGATTGCATCAAAACCTCCTTCTCGCGAACCAATCAGTGAGTACATGCCAGAAACCGTGAGGTCATACGCCGTGGTTTCAAGAACAGAAGGCTGAAGTCCGGGCTCGAAATCCGGGACCGGGACCCGGGACCGCTGTACTGTATCTCCGGCCAGACCGACAAACCAAACAGGATAACGCCTATCTGCTCTGAACGGTCCCTACAGTTCTTGATGCCAGGCTTACATGCCCCAACATCTTCCCTTACGGAGATAGGAGGCTGGTATGGCAGGTGGATGGTCACGAGACGGCGCTGTTCAGGATCAGATTGACGCCAGCGTCGAGGATGCGGTGCAGCGGGCGCGGAGCCGGTTGACGGCGGGCGAGAGTGCGGTCCGCTGTGACGAGTGTGAGAGCATTATTCCGGAAGCGCGCCGCAGGGCCATTCCGGGTGTTCGGCTGTGTATCGCTTGTCAGGCCGCCCGTGAGAAACAGGAATCCTTTTCAGGTGGCATTAACCGCCGGGGCAGCAAGGACAGCCAGCTCAGGTAAGCAGCATAAAATAGTTGAGCGAACAAAAAGATGAATACCAATTATTTGGTCACCAAAAGGCAGATCTTTCTGGCGGTGTTGGTTTCGCTTATGACGATGACGACTCACGGGGCTGACATGGACAGATTAAGCGACTACCAGTGGCAAAACCGGCTCATCCTGGTGCAGGCAGCAAGTGGCGGCGATGATGAGATCAGAACGCTAAGACAGGCCAGGAACGAGATTGATGACCGTGATACTGTCTGGTTTGTGAACACAGGGTCGGATCTGATTTCAAATCAGGAAACGGTTTCGAGCAGCCTTGCAAATGACATCAAAGATCTCCTGGAAGAGAGCCCATCGGATAACCGGGTGCTGTTGATAGGAAAGGACGGCGGTATCAAAAGCCGTGACCCTGACCTGGATCTTGACGCTATTTTCCGCCGGATCGACGCCATGCCGATGCGCATTCGCGAAATGCGCTCCAATCGTAACAGCGACAGCGAATAAATCGGTCATGGGAAAACCCACAGATTTACTGCCCGATTAACCAATTCGCCCCAACGCCTCATCGATCTCCCGGCTGCTGCCAGGCCGAACAAGCCGTTCCACCTCCTCCCCGTCTTTCATGAAGATCAGCGTAGGCCAGAGTTTGACACCAAAGGTCCGCCCCAGCCGGCGGCCCTTGCCGTCCTCGATCTTCAGGTGGCGGACTTCGGCGTGATGCTCCAGGGCGGCCTTGATACGAGGCTGGGCGGCCTGGCAGTGGCCGCACCAGTTGGTGCCGAATTCAATCAGCAATGGGCCCTGGCTCTGGTCTATCTCGTCCCGGCTGACGGATTCGGGTGTGTATTGGCTGGCAAATGGCATGGCGTTTCCTTGCTGGAGTGGAAAAGCGTACTGGCCTGCAGATCAGGTCTGACCCGCTTTCCGGCCGGAAGCGGTAATTACTCTGCGCCTGCAAGGAAGGGAAGCAAGTCCCCCTCCCTGCAGTTGAAAGGTGAATGGTGAATTCGGACGACAGACGGCGGTTCAGCCGCTGACCTGACGCTGAATATGGTCGATCACCACGCCGTGCTCGTGTTGCGGGCTGAACATCACGATTTCGGTGTCTTTCTCGGCCCTGACGCTGTGGCCGGGTGGCCAGTAGAACAGGTCACCGCTACGGGATGTTTCCTCGCTACCATCCGTATACAACGCCGTGATTTCGCCTTCAACCACATAGCGCCAATGGGGGCTCTGACAACTGTCGTCCTTGAGCCCGTGCAACAGTTCCGTGATATCGGTCCCGGCACCGAACGAGAAATACTCCGCTCCCATCGTGCCGTAGCCCGTCACATCGCCAAAGCCGGTCTGCTGCCGCGCCTTGGCACCGGGCACGTCAATCTCAACAGGTATATCCGCTTTTGCGATTCGCATAGACACTCCCTCCTTGCCTTGGCGGCTTGAATCCCTGTGGTGCTGCCGGCAATGAAGAGTCCTGCCGGGCTCTTGCCTTCAAAGCCTGGCAGCATTCCCTGAATGTATGCCCGCCGCCTCTCGGTAGTCAAATCACCGGCAGACGGTGGCCATTTCCCGACGCTGAAAAAATTTAGACGGATTGATTTCCACCTCACGCTCGTAACACTCCTCCGCCTAAGCAAGCGATCTGTTCTGGTTATCACCGACAAATGGTTCCATCGCGGCTCCGGGTATCACAGTCAGGCGAGGCTGCTACAATCCCTGCACAACAAAGGAGGATACGATGGCAAGTTCGAAACTGCTCGGTGTGGTTTTATTGGTGGTTGGCGTTGGGCTGCTCTACTTTGGCTACCAGTCCACCCAGTCCATCGGCAACCAGCTGACGGAGACGGTCACCGGCCGCTTTACCGATGAGACCATGCTGTACCTGATTGGCGGCGCCGCCGCGACGGCTGCGGGGGCTTTCCTCACGTTTTTCAGGAAATAGCTCTGGCGAGGCTTACCGGTGAAGGGTGCCGGAACGCCGGAATAGCGTCGACGGACACCCCGCCGGACTGGGCGGGGCATCGGAACAGAAAAAGTGAATGTGCTAGTTTTTTCGCCGGGCGAGTCCCAGTCCGGCCAGGCCCATGCCCAGCAAAGCAAGCGTACCTGGCTCAGGCACAGGGACAGGAATCTCAACCGGATCCGCGCTTGATATGGCGCCTACGGCATCGATATCTGCTTCGGCGAAAGGAAAGCCTGACTCGTCGGGTGATACGTCTGTCAGACGGACAAAACTGTAGAAGGCACCCGAGACCACACCGGCGAGACTGTCGATATCAATGCCTGTGGGCTGCCCTGAGACATCACCAAGGTCAATCCAGCTTGTGTTGTCAGTGGAAATTCCAACGTTGAATGCTTCAACGGCGGGGCCAACCTCAAATATCCAAAGGTCTTCCGAACCGTCGCCAGAGGTGGTCAGCGAATTATCGGTAAACTGAAGAATCAGCGAGCCGCCCTTTCCAAGTGAAACATCTTCGCCATCGGGGGCTCCCAGGGCGGCACTGGGATCACGCCAACCCGACCCAACACCGTCACCCTCCGAATACGAAATAACAGTGTCGGCAAAACTTCGAGCTCCATCCGGGAACTCAACACCACCGAAAGGCACCGCATAAGCATGGCTCGCCATCATCGAGACGGATGACGCAAGCACCAATGTAAATATCGGCTTATTCATGTGTCCTCCTTCAATTCCTTTATGCATAAGTCTGGAAGAAGTGGTTTTTCCTCCACGAACGAAAAACGCACAAACCATGCCGATGAATTTAATATCCCGCAAATCAGATACCTGTTTTTTGGGCTTCTGTTACCTGTAAAGGATATCGACTGTTTGACGGTGGTCTGATCAGCCCTCAAGCCAAAATAGATTGATTTTCCCCTGCTCTCCGGCATGACAGCGCGCCAAGCCTATCTTTCAACGGCATGTTAAGGAATTGGACACTTGGCTCTATCCCTGAGACCAGTTTGTCCTGAATTCCCAGGTGGCCCGCCCCCTGAGCCGGTATACTCCCGATCTCCCGCAGTCACCTTCCAGTCATCCCGGAGTATCACCATGGCCCTGGCCGAAAAAATCTGTCTGTCCGCGGCGTTCGTGTTCTTCCTGACCGGGCTGCTCACCGGCATCTGGAAATACCGGCACATGGCGCGCACCGTCGATGCCACGGCCCCGGTCTATGTGGACATCGCCCATCGCAGTTCCCTGATGTACAGCTTCGCCGCACTGCTGCTGGCGGCCTTCAGTGCCCGCAGCGTGTTCGCCGGGTGGGTGAATACCCTCGCCGCCGTCTCCGCCCTCGCCTTCTTTGCCCTGGCGATCGTCACCTACATCATTCACGGCATCCTGCAGGACACCGACAACCAGCTACGCCGCCCGCACCGGCTGGGCAGCCGCAACCTGCCGTCCTGGACGACCGGGGTGTTTATGGGGCTGCTGATTGCGGGGGAAGTGGGCGGGGCCCTGGTGCTGGGCGCCGGTGCGATGCTGGGGATCTGGGGTTAAGCCTTAATGCGAATGCGTTGGGCTTGCGCTTGCGACTTCACTATAATGCTCGCCTCACTTTGCCAATGTGAGTTCTGTCCCCACTTCGAAGCCAGCCGGAGCACGCTTTGCCCGACGTCCAGACAACCTCCAGTGCCAAGAGCCGGCGTACCGGCTCCCTGAACGTCTGGTCGGCAAGCACCTTTGTCATCGCCCTGCTGGTGGCCACTCCCGTTATCGTAATCCTGGTCCACGTGCTGTTTCCCTCCGGCGAGGTCTGGCAGCATCTGGCCAGCACGGTGCTGCCCCGCTACCTGAGCAATACCCTGGTGCTGGGTGTCACCGTCGGCGTGGGTACCACGATTATCGGAACCGCCTGTGCCTGGCTGGTGGTGATGTGCCGGTTTCCGGGCCGACGTATTTTCGAGTGGGCGCTGCTGCTGCCCCTGGCTGTGCCCACCTATGTCATTGCCTACGCCTATACCGACTTCCTGCAGTTCACCGGCCCCCTGCAAAGCACGCTGCGGGAGTGGTTTGGCTGGGAGTTCGGTGACTACTATTTCCCGAATGTGCGCTCCCTGGGCGGTGCCTGTCTGCTGATCACCATGGTGCTCTACCCCTACGTGTACCTGCTGGCCCGCGCCTCGTTCATGGAGCAATCCGTCAGCGCCCTGGATGTCAGCCGCACGCTCGGCCTTGGCCCCTGGCGGATGTTCACCCGGGTGGCGCTGCCCATGGCCCGGCCGGCCATCATCGGCGGGGTGTCCCTGGTGCTGATGGAGACCCTCAACGAGTTCGGCGCCGTGCAATTCTTCGGGGTGGATACCTTCACCACCGGCATCTACCGCACCTGGTTCGGGCTGGGTGAGCAGGTGGCCGCCGCGCAACTGGCTGCCTGCCTGCTGGTGTTCGTGTTGGTGGTGGTGCTGCTGGAGCGGGCGTCCCGGGGCGGTAAACGCTACCATGCCTCGGCCCGTTACCAGGCACTGCCGGAATACCGCCTGCACGCGGGTGGTGCCGCACTGGCCTTTCTGGTCTGTTTTCTGCCGGTTCTGATCGGCTTCGTGGTGCCGGCGCTGATACTGCTGGAAATGGCCATCACCACCGGCGACGCGCTGTTTGGCTCGCGCTTTCTGCCCTTTGCCGGCAACAGCCTGTTCCTGGCGTCCACCACGGCGGTGGTTGCCGTCGGTCTGGCGGTGCTACTCAACTATGGCGCGCGGCTGAATCCCAACCGCTGGGTGCGCGGGGCAAACCGGGTGGCGGCCATCGGCTATGCCATTCCGGGTTCGGTGATTGCGGTGGGCATCCTGATCCCGCTGACCTGGCTGGACCAGAAACTGAATCTGTTCACCCGCGAATACTTCGGGTCCATGGTGGGGCTGGTGTTCAGCGGCAGTGCCCTGGTGCTGGTCTATGCCTACACGGTCCGCTTCCTGGCGGTCTCCTTCAACACCATCGAGGCCAGTCTCGGCAAGGTCACGCCGTCCATGGACGCGGCCTCCCGCACCCTGGGACAGACCGCGGGCGGTACCCTTCGCAAGATCCACACGCCGATCATGCGCAGCAGCCTGCTGGCGGCGGGAATCCTGGTGTTTGTGGATGTGATGAAGGAGCTGCCGGCCACCATCATCCTCAGGCCGTTCAATTTCGACACCCTGGCGGTGCGGGCATATAGCCTGGCATCGGACGAGCGCCTGGCTGAATCAGCGCTGTCTTCGCTGTCCATTGTGGTAGTGGGGATCATCCCGGTTATCCTGCTCAGCCTGGCCATGCGCCGCTCCCGCCCGGGCAGCAAGTGACCGGTCTTACTGCTCAAAGATGAAGACCTGGGACAGATCCAGCGACAGTGCCACCGCCTGACCCTCCGGCGGCAGGAAAACCCCGGGGACGCGGGCGTGCAGGTGCATTTCCTGATCTTCCCAGCCGTGGGCGCAGATGTGCACCAGGCTGCTGGGGCCAAGAAGCCGTGACATCACCACGTGGCTGTTTTTTTCGTCGTGACCACCCTTGTTCAGCGGTGTTACCCGAACGGCCTCTGGCCGGATCATCACCTTGACCTCTCGGCCCTCGGACACTCCCTCGGCTTTCAGGTGTCCGACAGGGGTTGCCACCTCACCGTTGTGGACCCGGGCAGAATAGACGTTGACCTGACCAAAGAAATTGACCACGAACGGGTCCACCGGCCGGCAGTAGAGATCCGCGGGGGACCCGGTCTGCACCACCTTGCCCTCCCGCATCAGGACGATGCGGTCGGCCATGAACATGGCCTCCTCGGGATCGTGAGTCACCAGCAGGGTCGCCGTTTCCATTTCCTTGAGCACGTGCAGGGTGTCATCGCGGATCTGGTCCCGCAGGCGCGCGTCCAGGCTCGAGAAGGGCTCGTCCAGCAGCATCACCCGGGGCGAAGGCGCCAGTGCCCTGGCCAGCGCCACCCTCTGCTGCTGACCGCCGGAGAGCGTGTGGGGATAGGCCTGGGCGTGGCCCGCCATGCCGAGCCGTTCCAGCAGGTGCGTGGCCTTGGCCCGCCGTTCGGGCTTTGGTAGCGACTGGATCCCGAAGCAGACGTTTTCGAGAATCGTCAGGTGGGGAAAGAGCGCCGACTCCTGGAACGCCAGCCCCACGTTGCGCCGCTCAGGCGGCCGGTGGATACGGCCCGGTGAGGCCACCAGGTCGCCGCCCAGAACCACCCTGCCCTGAGTGGGCTCCTGCAGGCCGGCGGCTATCCGCAGCAGCGTGGTCTTGCCGCAGCCCGAGGGCCCCAGCAGACAGACCACCTCGCCCGGCTTGATATCCAGGCTGACATCGGACACCACCTTTTGCTTGTGAAACTGGCAGTGCACCTGATCAAGGGACAGTATGGACTCGGCCGAACGCTCGCTGGCCGGGGGCTCGCTGCCAGGGTTTACGTTGAGCAGGCCATCGTTGAGGGAAAGGCGGCCGAGAAATTTCCGTTGAAAAGCGTTCATTCTGATTACCCACCTCTGTGATCGAGCAACTGGCGCCAGGGGGCCCCCATGCAAGCGCTGATTCTCCGTTGGCAAAAATTCAGTGGCCTTTCCCATGCATTGACACAACAGGCGATTTCCGATTTACTGCCTTTCGAATGGAAATCATTATCACTAACTTTATCGCCAAGTCTAAGGAGAAGAATACCGTGCTATCACTGAAAACAAAACTGATGGCCGCTGCAGTGGCTGCAGCATCCGCGACCGCAACCGCGTCCGCAAACGAGGTTAACCTCTACTCCGCTCGCCACTACGACTCCGACCAGACGATCTACGACGCCTTTACCAAGGAAACCGGCATCAAGGTCAACCTGATCGAGGGCGATTCCAACGCCCTGATCGAGCGCATCGAGCGTGAAGGCGCCGCCAGCCCCGCTGACGTGCTGATCACCGTGGACGCCGGCAACCTCTGGCGCGCCGACCAGGCCGGCATTTTCCAGCCGGTGAAGTCGGAGGCGCTGGATAAGCGCCTGCCTGACAACCTGCAGCACCCGGAAGGCCACTGGTTCGGTTTCAGCCAGCGTCTGCGGGTGATCTACTACGATCGCTCGGACTTCGACCCGTCACAGATCAGCACTTACGAGGATCTGGCCAAGCCGGAATTCAAGGGCGAGATCTGCATCCGCTCCTCCAGCAACATCTACAACCAGTCGCTGCTGGCCAGCATGATCGAGCATCATGACGTGGAAGGCGCCGAAGCCTGGGCCCAGGGCGTGGTCGACAACATGGCGCGCGCGCCCCAGGGCGGCGATACCGACCAGATCCTCGCCGTTGCAGCGGGTGAGTGCAACCTGGCGGTCGGTAACCACTACTACTATGCCCGCCTGCTCAATTCGGACAAGGTCGAAGACCGCGAAGCTGCCCGCAAGGTCGGTATCATCTTCCCGAACCAGTCCGGCCGTGGCGTTCATGCCAACATCAGCGGCGGTGGCGTGATTGCAACAGCCCCGAACCGTGACAACGCTGTTCGCTTCCTGGAGTTCCTGACCTCTGACACAGCCCAGGAAGTCTTCGCTGGCAGCAACCACGAATTCCCGGCGGTGGACGGTGTGCTCCGCAACCCGGTTCTGGACACCTGGGGCAACTTGAAGATCGACGACATCAACGTCAGCGTGTACGGCGAGAACAATCCCGAAGCCGTGCGCATTTTCGATCGGGTCGGCTGGCGCTGATACCGGCATCGCCGGTTTAGCCTGACGACCCGTCGGAACACCGGTTCCGACACCAAAAGCTGGTACTGCGAATTGCGGTACCAGCTTTTTTTGTGCCGATCGTAAGAATTACCGAGTAAATACCCTTGTGAAATACCGGGACCTATCTGCATTTCCGACCTTCGGACCTCCAGGTAAAACCTCATCGGCATTTTGACACCTGTTACGTTACAGGGTACGCTCGGAGGATGATTCGAAGCTTCAAACACAAGGGGTTGGCAAAATTCTACAAGTCCGGCAGCACTGCGGGGATTCAGGCCGCCCATGCGAAGAGACTTCGGCTTATTCTAGGTAGACTGAACGCAGCTACGGATGCCAAGGATATGGACTTGCCAGGTCTTCGCTTGCACGAACTCTCTGGCAACCGTGCCGGAATCTGGTCAGTCACGGTCAGCGGCAACTGGCGTATCACCTTCCGCTTCGAGGATGGCGACGCCGAGATTGTCAATTACGAGGATTACCATTGAGGTATCGCCAATGTTGATGCACAACCCCCCACACCCGGGCGAAGTATTGCGAGAACTTTGTCTGGAGCCCCTCGGCCTTTCTGTTACAGCCGCCGCTGAGGCCCTGGGCGTCAGCCGCAAAACCCTGAGTGCTGTATTGAACGGCAAGGCCGGTATCAGCCCCGAAATGGCGATACGGCTCTCCATCGCCTTTGATACATCGGCAGAAAGCTGGCTGAATCAGCAGTCCCAGTATGAGCTCTGGCATGCGGAACAGCATCGGAAAGAACTGAAAGTGAAAAAACTCGTTGCGGCCTGAAGCAGCGATAATCCGTTTCAGATCCATTCCATGCGGGAAACACCCGAATCGCCTACAATGGCCGCCTTCTCAGGTAGCGGCCATGACCCTCGCAGAACGCTTTCACCAACTCGACCGGTTCCTCGGCAACCATCGCGCCTTCTGGCAGATCCAGCCTTTCCATTACCGGCAAATGCCCTGGACTGGCGAGCTGGCGGACCTGTCCGATTGGCTGGAGGGTCTGGACGATGCGCAGCTGGACCGGCTCACGCAGGACCCTGCCGCCCTGGCCTCGGCCCTCGGCCCCTGGCTGCCCCAAGCTTGCGAGGGTCTGTCGCTGACGGACTTTGCACCGCTGTCTGCCGCGGATTTTCGCTGGGATGCTCGCTGGAGTTACCAGATCCCCGGTCGCAAATGGGATCAGATCCTGGCCTTCGCCCGCCACGTGCCGACGGTGGAGCACCCGATGCTCGAGTGGTGCGCCGGCAAGGGTCACCTGGGCCGGCTGCTGGCTCAGGTCCGCGGGCAGCCGGTTACCGGGCTGGAGATCGACCCGGCGCTCTGCCAGGCGGGCGACGCCCTGGCCTCACGCTTTGACAGTCAGACGCGACTGGTCCCTCAGGATGTCCTGGCGCAGGACGCTCGCGAACACCTGGGGCCGGATACCCACGCCGTTGCCCTGCACGCCTGTGGTGATCTCCACGGCCGGCTGCTTGAGCTGGTCTGCGCCAATCGGGTTCCGGCACTGAGCCTTTCCCCCTGTTGCTACCACCGCACCTCGGCACCGCAGTATGTGGCGTTCTCCCGCGCCGCCAGCCGGAGCGTTCTGGCCCTGAGCCGCCAGGATCTGGCCCTGGCGGTGCAGGAGACGGTGACCGCCGGGCGGCGGGTGAGCAGGCTCCGGGATATCGAGATCGCCTGGCGGCTGGGGTTTGACGAGCTACAGCGTGAGCTGCGCGGCAAGGATGAGTACCTGCCGGTGCCTTCGTTTGCCAAGGTGCTGCTGTCCGGCGATTTTTCAGGCTTCTGCGCCTGGGCGGCGGCCGCCAAGGGCATGGAGCTGCCCCCTGACCCGCCCCACCAGGAGTTCGAGCAGATCGGCTACCGGCGCGCCGCGCGAACCCGACGCATGGAACTGGTCATCCAGTTGTTCCGCCGGCCGCTGGAAACCTGGCTGGTGCTGGACCGGGCGCTCTACCTCCAGGAGCAGGGCTATCAGGTGGAAGTGGGGAGTTTTTGCCCCCGAGCCCTCACACCCCGTAACCTGATGATCAGGGCTGTCCGCCAGCCAGCGGCCGGCGATTTGGAGGCAAAAGATCAGGAGGGCTGAGTCATGGGTGCCACCATCGCAAAGCAGGACTTTCCGGTCAGCAAGGCCCGTCGCTACCTGGAGCCCGGCCCGGTGGTGCTGGTGAGCTCACGGTACGAGGGCGAATCCAACATCATGACGCTGGGCTGGCACACGATTCTGGAGTTCTCGCCCTCGCTGGTTGGCTGTATGATCTCGGCCGGCAACCACAGCCATCGGATGATCCGGGAAAGCGGCGAATGCGTGATCAATGTGCCCACGACGGATCTGACCGATCAGGTGGTGGGCATCGGCAACGTGTCCGGTGCCCGGGTCGACAAGTTCGCCGAGTTCGAGCTCACCGAGGAAAAGGCCCGCCATGTGGCGGCGCCCCTGATCGGAGAGTGCCATGCCAGTTTCGAATGTCGCCTCTATGAAGACGCCCTGGTGGAGGCCAATAACTTCTTCATATTCGAGATAGTTGCGGCCCACGTGGCGCCAAAGCCGGAATATCCAACGACCCTGCATTACACCGGCGGTGGCATCTTCATGGTGGCCGGCGAGATGATCGACCGTAGCAAATTGTTCTCGAAAGACATGCTGGAATAGCCAAAGCCGCGGGCCTCCACTAATGTAGGCACCACACGCAGCCAGCCCCGCCGGCATACCCCGGCTGCCCCCATCGGAATACTGGAGTTCGTTCATGGAGCCAAAAGACATCGTTGCGCAATACATCGCCCATATCCACGCCCAGCGTTTTGATGAGGCCAAGGCCTTGCTGGCGACCGACGGGTTCGAGTACGTGGGGCCGAACATGCGCTTCCTCCGGCCGGACGACATGCTGTCCTACCAGTTCGGCATGGCGGCCATCCAGAAAGACCTGGTGCTGCGCCAGATCAGCGCCGACGGCGATCATGTCTTCGCGATCCTGGACTACCGCACCAACTTCGAACCCATCGGCGACGTGCGGCTTGCGGTCTGGTTCCGGGTGCGCAACGACAAGATCCAGACGGTAGAGGCCTTCTACAACGCGGCGGTGGTGGAGAACATGCTGGGCGGCAACCTGCCCACGCCGGAGTAATGCACAAAGTGGGCAGCCCGCTTGAAACAGGTACGCTGCCGGTTCAAGCGTGACTGCGCAATGCCCGGAATTGACGGCTATAGTAGGACAAAGCCAGTACATTCATAACTTTGCCGTTGGATGATTCCAGAATGCATGACACCGGGCTCGAACGCGATCAGCAGCACGCCGACAAGAAAGCAACGGAATCGGATATAGCCGCCGTAGGACCCACCGAGCGCGCCGTTGCGGCACGAAGTTTTCGGGTGGTCGAGAAACTGATGCTGATCCTCACTGCCCTGCTGACACTGGTCGCAGTGGCCATCGAGATCGTGAGTGTGTACCGCAGCGGAACGGTGGAGCTGGCGGACATCCTGCTGATGTTCCTCTACACCGAGGTGATCGCCATGGTGGCAGTGTTCTACACCGGCCAGGGATCGCCTTTCATCTACCCCATCTTCATCGCCATCACCGCCCTCGCCCGTCTGATCGTGCTGCAGGGCAAGGAGATGGACCCCCTGAACATCCTCTACGAGGCCGGCTCCATCGTTCTGCTGGCCATCGCCGCCATGTTCATCCTGCGGGTGCCGAAGCGCTGAGATGTCTGTCGATGAAATCCCGTATGGGTGTCCGCCTGCTTGCCGGATTCCGCCGGAGTCGCCTGCCCCCGCCCGGTTGTATGAACCTGTGGCCATAAAGGCTCCGACCACCCGCAAAGTCGCATTGCTCTGGCCAAACAGGGCGCTACCATTGGACGGATATGGGGCGCTGCAACGTACATATGGCTTCCCCGAAGGTTGCCTGGCGTCGCGCGGGTGAAAAGATAGGTGACGATCCCGCCATTGAAGCCTGCCTCCGAATTGACGAGGTCTCGAGGGAAACAACCGCATCAGGTCAGGGTGAGCGATGGAGTCGAGCGAAAGTATCTACAAGCGGTTAGCCGAGAACATGAGCGACATGGTGTCGCTGCATTCACCAGACGGCCGCTTTCTCTGGGTCAGCCCGTCGGTCAACAGGATCCTCGGTTATTCGCCGGAAGAGCTTATCGGAACAGACCCCTACGACCTGTTTCATGCCGACGACCGCCTGTCGATTCGCAGCAAGACCCACGAACCTGCGGTGACCGGTGATGGCAATATCCTCATCCGCTACCGGATTCGCCGCTCCGACGGTCAGTACATCTGGTTCGAGACCCTGACACAGCCGATCGCGAACGGCGACGGCGAAATCATCGAACTTCACACCACCTCCCGCGACGTCACCGAGCAGTGCAAGCTGGAAAAGGCTCTGGCGGAGAGCGAGGCGCTTTACAGGGTGTCGATGGACAGTCTGGAGGAAGGTGTGGTGCTGCTTGATGTCGAGGGCCGGATCGTAGCCCACAATCCCCAGGCCACCAGGATTCTCGGCCTGAGCAGCGAAGAGCTGAACGGGCTGCTGTCCTGCGACCCGCTGTGGGATGCCATTTACCCCGACGGCACCCCCTTCCCCGCCGAAGCTCACCCGACAGTGGTCACCCTGCGAACCGGGGAGCCCTGCAGTCACGTTCTGATGGGCATCCACAACCCCCGTTGGCAATCCCGCCGCTGGATCTCGGTCAACTCACGGCCGATTCCTGCTGGCAGCAGTGACCGGAACCTGCGGGCCCTGGTCGTCGCTTCGTTCGACGATGTGACGGAGATGATCGAGCGTGAGCGGCAGCTGCAGCGCTGGTCCACCGTTTATCGTTTCAGCGGTGAGGCGATTGTGATCATGGATGCCGATGGCGTGGTTCGGGACGTCAATGAGGCCTTTGAGCGGCTTGTGCAGGAGGACAAGACAGTCTGGCTGGGCCGGCCTGTCGACGCCCTGACCCTGGAAAGTCCGTCGGAAGACCTGTTTCCGTCCACCATCTGGCCCTGCATGGAGTCCGACATGAACTGGCGCGGCGAGCTCTGGCTGCGTGACTCACTGGGTGGTATCCGCGTTACCTGGGCCGCCATGACCAAGGCCCAGCACGGCGCACCCTCGGATGCCCATTTCATTCTTATCCTCAGCGATTTCAGTGAGCGGAGTATTACCGAGGAAAAATTACGGTACTATGCCGGTCACGATTCCCTCACGGATCTGCCAAACCGGCTGCTGCTGAACGACCGGTTCGAAGTTGCGGTCAGTACTGCCCGGCGTCAGGGCACTACCTTTGCCTGCTTGTATCTGGACCTTGACGGCTTCAAGCCGGTGAATGACCGCTATGGCCATGCCGTTGGCGACCAGGTGCTCAAAGCGGTGGGCAAACGGATTTCCGAGGTTCTGCGGGCGGAGGATACGGTGTCGCGAATCGGCGGGGATGAGTTCTTTGCCATCGTCGCGGGTTTACCGCACGAACGGGACTACAGTGCTCTGGCAATGCGCATTGCCAAAGCCATCAGCGCCAGGATGCGGATCAACAACCACAATCTTGCCGTCGAGGCGAGTATCGGCATCGCCGTCTACCCGAGACACGGCGAGACTCAGGCCGAACTGATGGAAGCCAGCGACAGGGCCATGTATTGCGCAAAGCGGGACGGCGTACCGGTGGTGGTTGCCAGGACCGACCCGTGAGCCCTTGCTGAAACCTCCGCCTGTATCGGCTTCGTGGGACCGTTTCGGCCCCTGTCCACCATCGACCTCCACCCATCGGAGTCTGTTATGACCGAGAGCTGGTCAAGGATTGCCGAGACCACAGACGTGACCGACCCCGAGGTCACCTGCGCCAGCTGCCGGGCCTGCTGCTGCCGGCTGGAGGTCATGCTCATTTCCGACACCGGGGTACCGGCGCGGCACATTGCCACGGATGAATGGGGTGGCGAGACCATGAGGCGCCTGGACGACGGCTGGTGCTCCGCGCTGGACCGGCAGACCTTACTCTGCACCATCTACGAGAACCGCCCGTGGATCTGCCGGGAGTTCGAGATGGGATCCTACGAATGCCGCGAAGAGAGACGTCACGACTGACCGCAAGTGTCACCGCATCGCGTTCTCGCTTTCATGTCGCTACGCCACTGAACCTGGCCCGGACCGTCATCGGAACTGACGGAACAGGCCCTCCACGTAGGCTGTGGCCTCTTGGGCGTTGCTGAACCGGGCGGCCTTATCTCCCTCGATTCGCAGGGCATACAGGTATTGCGTCGACTTCGCGCGGCCAACCCAGCCGCCGTCCTCGATCGGCTGGGCATCCGTTCCAATGCAGACGTCGTGGGGGCCGGCATTGACCCGATTCGTCAGGTGCCACTCGGGCGCACCCGCAACCTGCAGAGTGTTCACGCAGTTGTCGAACAGCAGTGCCTCGCCATCCACAGCCGCCTTCACGCCTTTCCTGAGGCGGGCCTTCTGGGCATCGTCGACACCGGCAAGGTCCCACCTTGGCCGGGCCGGGTCCACATCCAGCTCGAGGCTTGTGACCGCGAAGGTCCAGTAAGTGCCCTGGTCCTCACTGGTGAAATGCGCGAGTGCCGTAGGGGCCAACGCATCACAGGAAAGATAGCGCTCACCGATCGACTCGCCGGCGAGCTGCTCTGGCAACATGGCAAACAGAGCCTCGAAGCCGGGGCATTCCGCCGCGACCGTCTCCATCTCCTCACTGACAGTCTCACTCTCCTGACTGATCTCTGCGGCCGGCTGCTGGCGGCCCTCATCGGCCGGGGCAGACACCGGGTCCGAGGTCTCACCGGAGCAAGCGGCAAGCATCAAAACGCACGACACACCAAACCATCCATGTAGCTTCATGCTGATTCCTCTGTGAGTTCCCTGATCGGCTCCGCGTCCCACACGCCCACAGTCGCCGTGACATGAGTTCCGGCACCGGAACGGCTTAATCCTAATGGCATCCGGCGAAACGGAATAGAGCATTTTGGGAGTGGATTCACGTTTGCTGCTATTAATTATCAGCCCGGATCATCCATGGGTCGGACAACAGGCCTGCGTGCGGTACAGCCGCAGCCAGTCAGAAGGAGAAGTTCTTGAATATCGGCATCTTTATCTATTCCGACGCGGAGGTTCTGGATTTCTCAGGGCCTTTCGAGGTGTTCTCCACAGCCTCCCGGCTGTGCGGTGACGAGCGGCCCTTCCGGGTGTTCCTGATTGCCGAGACGGCCGGGCCGGTGACCGCCAGGGGCGGTTACCGGGTGCTGGCAGACTACGGCTTTGGCGATCACCCGCCACTGGACGTGCTGATCGTGTCTGGAGGCGTTCACACCGGGGAAATGACCAACGAACCAACCCTGGCCTGGCTGAAGCGACAGGCGGATTCGGTCCGGCTGGTGGCCACGGTCTGCACCGGGATCTTCATCCTGGCCCAGGCCAGCGAGTCTGTGTCCGGGAACGTCGCCACCCACTGGGAGGACGTCCCCGACCTGCAGGCCCGGTTTGACCGCCTGACGGTGCTCCATGACCTGCCGTGGGTGGATCAGGGCGCGCTGGTCACCTCCGGCGGCATCTCCGCCGGTATCGACATGAGCCTGCACCTGGTCAGCCGGCTGCACAGCGATCAGCTGGCGGTGCGGACGGCCCGGCAGATGGAGTTCCGCTGGCGGCGGGAGGGGATCGAAACGGGAAGTGGTCCTGTTGCGAGCTGAGGAAAATCGGACCGGGTCCGGGCCTATTTCTGGATTTCCCGGATTTGCGCGTGGAAAACCTCCGCCACGGTTTCACATAGCCATTGATGGCCAGATTCATTCTCCGAACTCTTATCCCAACACAGGTCAAATGAGAAAACTACCTCCTCCAGAGGAAGCGGTGAGGACTTGAGGCTTTTCAGCCGAGGGTCAAGCGATAGCAGGTGGCTAGGCGCAATGGCGATCAAATCCGTTGTCATCAGCAAATCGGGAATTGTGTCCCAGCTGGAGACAATCAGCGCAGAGTGTCTTTGAAGGCCCCGTTCGGCCAGGGCATCATCGATCACCGTGGTACCCGTCGACGACTGCGACAGCTTCACATGGGGCAGACTCGCGTAAAGCTCCGGGGTCATGGGTTCCGACGCGGCGGGGTGATCGGGTCGCATGATCACGACGACATCATCGAGCATCAATCGTTTACTGCGAACCTCCTTCGGCTTCAGGCGGCCCGGCGTTAAGCGGATCTGCACATCGACCCGGTCCCAGACACAGTCTGTAGTTATGGAAAAAGGCAGGATATCGATGGTGATGTTGGGCGCCTCGGTACGAATCCGGCGGGCGAAACTGGGCAGAAAAAATCCTGAGACGTAGTCGGCAACCTGCATACTGAATACACGGGTGGAAGCCGCAGGCATGAACTGCTGCTGGGCACTGATCGCACCTGATAGCGAGTTGAGGCCTTCGTCCACCTGAAGGATGATCTCTTTGGCCCTTTCGGTGGGCTCCAGGCCCTTGGCAGTCCGATAGAACAACTGGTCGTTCAACATCCCCCGCAGTCGGCCCAGGGCATGGCTCACAGCGGAGGGCGACAGCCCCAGTTCATTGGCGGCTTTTGAAATTGACCGCTGATCCATGATGTTCTTGAAGATGACCAGCAGATTCAGGTCAAAATCCCTTAAATTCACCATCGTTGTTGGTGCTCGCAGTTCACGGTCCGATTTTCTTGTTGGTTTTTATGGCGCTGGGCAGTGCTCAATTCCGTACCCTCCTCGCCTGGCTGAAATTTCCGTGGGCTCCCATGGAGTGTTGCAGAAGGGGCCGGATTCGGCCACAGCCAGAGCGACCGGTATACCCGAACAGGATGTAGGAGGCAGCCAGTCAGCCAAATTTTTCCGGCAGCCAGAGGGTGATTGCGGGAACGTAGGCCACCAGGGCGACAACGAGGATTAGGACCACCATAAACGGCCAGATATGCCGAGCCACGGTCTCCACCCGCAGACCGCTGATACTGGAGGCGACAAAGATGGAGTATCCGACCGGAGGGGTCACCATGCCCACGGCAAAGTTAATCACCACCATGGCCCCGAGCTGGATCGGATCCAGACCGATCTGCTGACCCAGACCGATCAGTACGCCACTCAGAATGACCATCGCGGAAATGTTATCCATCACCGCCCCCAGTAAAAGCAGAATAACGTTGATGATGATCAGCAGTACGATCGGATTATCCGTGAGCAGGAGCAGCGCGGCGGTCAGATTGCCCGGTATCTGTTCACTGGCCATGACCCAGGCGAAGCCATAGGCGACAGCAACGATGAACATGATGACCGCAGTGGTTCTCATGGAACTCATCAGAATCTCGGGTATCTGTCGCAATTTCAGGTTGCGATACAAAAACAGCCCGACCACGGCACTGTAGAGTGCCCCGACCATGGCCGCTTCCGTTGGCGTGAACATGCCACTGTAAATACCACCCAGAATCACAATGGGGGCCAGAAGCGCCCATACACCATCTTTAATGGCATACAGGATCTCTCTGCCGGTTGAGCGTCGCTCCCTGGCAATACCACGACGGCGGGCATAGAGCACACTCACCAAACAGAAGCCTGCGGCCGCAATCAGACCAGGAAGAATGCCTGCCAGAAAGAGTTTTGCGATGGATTCTTCTGCCAGCACGCCCCAGATCACCATCGGAATGGACGGTGGGATCATCTGTCCAAGCGGACCGACCGCCGTTGATAATGCTGCGGCGTACCCCCGTTGATAGCCACGGCCTTCCAATTCATCAATCATGATGGAACCCACCGCGGCCGTGGTGGCGGGTGCAGAGCCTGAAATCGCGCCAAAAAACGTGCCTGCGGCCACGGTGGACATGGAAAGGCCGCCGGTCAGGTGGCCGAAGAAAGTCTCGGCAACGCGAACCAGCCTCCGGGACAGGCCACCGGCACTCATTAGCTCACCTGCCAGAATAAATCCGGGGATGGCGAGCAGACTTGTAACGCTGCTCCCGGCCAGAAACTGCTGAGGCAGAATCATCGGATTAATGTCCGCCATCCAGATACCGATAGCGGCTAGCAAGCCTATCGTGAAGGCAATGGGTACACCCAACGCCAACATAACGATGAGGCCGATCACCATGACTGCGCCAATGTCACTCATGTTTTGACTCCACCAGGTTACGAATCGGCCTTGGACGAACTAAGAGAGTGAACGCATGGACACTGATGAGCAGGCCACAGGCGGGCACGGCGGCATTTTTCAGCCAGACTGGGTACCTGACGGCAGGCGACACCTGTCCGGCTGTGAACTCGGCGAAGTTCCACCCCGTCCATAGCATAAGGATGCCGAACCCAAAAATGAGCAGCATGATGGTTCGCTCGAGGCATTCGGAAACCAGCGGCGGTAAAGCATCCACCAGCACGGTGACGCGCACGTGCCCGCCCTCCCGGACAAGCGCGCTGGCAAACAGGAACATGGTCCAGTTAAAGGCCAGCGAGGCGATCTCGTCGCTCCATACCAGTGAATCCGCCAGAACGTACCGGTAGAAGATTCCAAGCAGGAGGCTCCCAACCATTACCAATGCGGCGAACGCTCCGGCTACCTGAGCCCCGTAAGCTAAACCACGTCCCAGGTTATCTAGGTAGTGATACATCAGTTCGGTTCCTGGTTTAAAAGCATCAAGGTAGCCGGTGTTTATGAGCTGGGTGGTCTTTACTCGGCCACCTGCTCCAGGGCCGTGTTGACGATATCGGCACCAATTTTGCCGCGGTACTCGTCGTAGACGCTCGCGACCTTGTTGCGGAAAGCGCCGACGTCCTCCACTTCGTTCACGGACATGCCCGCTGCCTTGATCTGGGCCAGCACCTCGTCGTTATTGGCGGCGACGGTCGCCCGCTGACGCTCAATTGCCCGTTTGGCGGCCTCATGGACCGCTTCCTGGTTCTCCAGAGATAGCTTTTCGAAGGTCTGCTTGGACATAAGCAGGGCCAGGGCGTTGTAGGTATGACTGGTGAGTGAGAGGTAGTTGGTCACTTCCGGGTATTTGTTGGCATAGATCACCGGCAACGGGATCTCCAGGCCATCGACGGTGCCCTGCTGAACGGCAGTAAACACATCACTCCAGGCCATGGGCACCGGATTGGCGCCAATGGCGCGGAAGCTGGCTATGAAGAGATCACTGGGCTGAACCCGCAACTTCACGCCCTTGAAGTCCTCCGGCGTGCGAATCGGACCCTTGTTGTTAATGGTGTGGCGGAAACCCGCCTCGGGGAAGCCCAGCCCCACGATACCCTTGGAATCCAACAGCGAAAGCAGCTCCTGGCCCACTTCTCCGTCGAGAACCCGGTGAGCCTGCTGATTATTGGCATACAGGAATGGCAGATCGTTGAGCTGGAACGCAGGCTCGAGGGTGCCTACCTGGGTTCCCGTGATGACGCCGGCGCCCATGGTTCCAAACTGCATGGCCTGCAACATGGCCGTGTCATCCCCCAACTGGTGGTTGGGGAAAAACTGAACATCAAACTCACCGGGCGCTGCAGCTTCAAGTTCTTCCGCGAAGTAATGAGCGGCAATGGCATAGGGGTCCACTTTGCTGTCCGCCGTGGTCCATCCGAGCTTGATCGTGGTCTGGGCATGACCGACCGTCGCCGATCCCAGCAGGACGGCCGCCGCAATGCCGCTAACAGCAGATGTCAGATACTTACGATTGAAGATTGTCATTGTTTTTCTCCGATGCAGGGAAAACTGGAAATCAAGCTGAACATGGGGCTATTTGTTTTCAGAGGAAAACATTTAGCGCAGCTGGATTTCGTTTTTAATCCTCCGATTTAGATCGGCGATAAAAATATAGGGCAAAGAAAATGCAAGCGCAAACTTAATGTAATGCATGTGAAGCTGAATATAATTCAATTAGATCATTTTTAATCTCGTGCATTTTAAAATGCACGAAATTCAATAAACAATAATACTTTTAAATTAAGTTTTGTCAGGATATATTCACTTCCGATGTGTAAGTGGCCGTTTCCACAGCCTGGAGGAATACTGAGATGCCAGAAGAAATCGCCTGTAAGACCGAACATTTAAAAAATGATTTTCGGTGGCCTAAGGACAGACGCCTGGCGGTCATATTTAATGTTGCCTATGAAATGTGGACGCCCGGAAACTTTTCCACTGTTAACCCGATGGGTAATGTGCTCTCCGGGGATATCGTCGATCCAAATGCCGACAGTTATGGTCGATATAATGCAAATCGTGGTTGCAGGCGATTGTTTGATATCGCGGAGAGACACGGTGTGGTAACAAGTATATTTACATCGGGTCTGGTCGCCGAGAATCATGCGGACCACTTAAAATATTTGGCAGATTTTGGGCACGAAATCATTGGCCACAGTTATGGACAAAACCTGCTCTTCCCCTATCTGAACGAGCAGGAAAAAGAAGACAACATTTCGATTTCGACCAAGACGATAGAGCATGCGACAGGCCAACGACCTCAAGGATGGATCAGCCCGCGCATAACCTCGGATCTGGATGTACAACGGCGACTCTCACGGCACGGATACAGTTGGCACGGAGATGCTCTCGATGATGATTTGCCCTATCTGCAGCGGTTCTCCGACAGCGAAATCATGGCGATCCCGGTGACTATTGATTTCAACGATCTTCCTCACGCGATGCGTTTTGGGAGGACGCCGGAGCAATTTGTGCAGATGTTTATGAGTACTCTGGAAAGGCTTCTGGATAGTAACAGAGAGACTCTCATTCTGGATGTCATCGTCCATGGTCACTGTTATGGCAGACCCGCAGGCGCCTGGGCTTTCGAGGAGATTGTGAAGCGCTGCTCACAGGAAAAAGAACTGTGGCTGACCACAAGAGGAAAGATTTTCAACTACGCTCGCCCCTTTTTCGGCGCCTGAACTTGGCCAACGGCGAGATTCTTTTCCCTCACCCGTCCCGCAACAGCACCGCCGGGTCCAGCCGCATCGCTCTCAACGTGGGTAGCAAGCCCCCAAGAAGGGCCAGCGAACTGATCCCGGCAGCCACCAGGGCCCCCAGCCACCACAGATCCCCGGCCGGCAGTTTCAGCGCCAGGTCCGCCACCGGCAGGGCAATCAACGCTCCCAGGCCGGTGGCGAATACCGTCGCCAGCAGGGTCAGCAGGCCGGTTTCAAGCAGCATGGAGCGGCGGATGGCCTGGTGCCGGGCGCCCAGGCAATGCAGCAGGTTGGCTTCGTAGAGCTGGCGGCGGCGACTGACGCTCACCACGCTGGAGAGCACCAGCAGGCTGGCCACCAGACTCACGGCGGCCACGGCAGCCAGACCGGCGGCCGCCTTGTTGAGCAGGTCGCCGGCGGTCTCCAGCCAGTCGGCGGTGCGCAGGGTGATGACGTTGGGGAGATTCCTGGCCAGCCATTGCTGGGACTCCCGGGCGGCGGCATCGCTCTGGTAGACCGCCCCGACGTAACGTCCGATCAGCCCGTCGAGGGCACCGTCCTGGAGGATCCCTTCGAACCAGAACCGGGTCTGCAGACCTTTCTGGCGGTAGATGGCGCGGATTTCGGCGGCAATGGTCTGGTCCTGGGCGGTGAAGGTGACCCGGTCACCGACACCCAGGCCCAGTTCGTTGGCTTCGCGGTCTTCCATGGCCATGAGGGCCGGCTCCCCAGCCAGCGCCGGTTCGCTCCACCAGTTCCCAGACACCAGTTCCAGGTCTTCCGGATTGCCCGAGAGGTAGCTGAGTTTGTATTCGTCCCCCATGGCCTCGCGCCTGGCACGGGGATCGTCCGCCAGTACCTCCGCCACGGCCTCGTCGTTGATTCTGGCAAGGCGGGCACGCACCAGCGGCAGCAGTTCGACCCGGCTGGTCGGGTCCAGGCTATTCACACCTTCCCGCAACGTTTCCATCTGGTCGGGGAACACTTCATACAGGATCAGCGCCGGCGCCCGGGCCGGTATGGTGGTTTCCAGTGCCCGCAGCAGCGTGGCCACCATCAGGGTGCAGGCCACCACCAGGGTCAGCGCGGTGCCCAGCGACAGCAAGGTTGCCCGCAATGGCGAGTCCGGCCGGTGGAGATTGGCCAGGGCCAGCCGGCGGGCGAACCTGCGCTCGGCAAAACCACTGTTCTCCAGGGCCCGGGCGCCGCGCCGCAAACCCCGGATCAACGCCTCCAGCAGCCCCCACAGAACCATCACCGCCAGCAGAAACAGGAACCCAAGATGCGGTGATGGCAGCCAGAACAGGGTGGCCGCGATGTAGACCGCCAGCAGCAGATAACTGGCGATGCGCCAGGCCCGTGGCTCATTGGGGGCAGCCTGCACCTGACCCCGGAACAGCCCCGCCGGTGAGGCCGCCAGCGCCCGGGCAAGGGCCGGTAACGCGAATACGTAGGCCGTCAGCACGGCGAACAGCCAGCTCAACAGCAGCGGCACAAGCCAGAGCATAAGCCAGCCCCCTGCGCCACCGGGGCCGGACAGTGCGAAGGCCTCACCAGCCAGGCCGATGGCCACGGCGGACAGCCCCAGCCCGATGCCGCCACCGATGAGGCCGGCCAGGGTGCCCATGATGCCGACCTGAAGCAGGTAGATGGCCACAAGGGGCCGGCGCCGCAGGCCCAGTGTCTGCAGGGTGGCGATCGTATCCAGTTTCTCGTCAAGGTAGGCGTGGATGCTGTTCGCCACCCCCAGGCCGCCAATGAACAGAGTGGTGAACGCGATCAGGATGAGTGCGGTGGCGATCTGGTCCAGGCGCTCGGAAATCCGCTCGCTGCGCTCGGCAAATGTGGTGGTGTCCCAGTTGGTGTCCGGAAATACCTGTTCGAACTCACGGAGCCAGGCGGTCAGGTCGCGGTCGGTCTTGATGCGGTATTCGTAGTCGACCCGGCTGCCGGGACGGATCAGGTTGGTGGCCTCCAGCGCCTGCTCGGAAATGATGATAGGCAGGCCACGCCAGTTGGCATTCAGGTTACGGTCTGGCTGGTTCTCGATCAGCCCGCTGATGCGAAAGCTCCCGGCGCCGATCTCGATGCGGTCACCAATGCCCTGACCCAGGCGCTCCGCCAGCAATGGGTCCAGGATGGCGCCCCAGAGGCCATCCTGCCGGTCGGTCAGCTCCGGGCGGGGCCGGTCTGGCGTCAGCTCCAGTTCGCCGTAGAGCGGATAGGCCGCATCGGGAATCAGGATCTCGGCCCGGAAGAAGCCGTCGCCGTCGGCGCTGCTGACCAGGGTGTCGAACTCCCGCACAAGCGACAGGCTGCCGGTCTCGCGAACCCATGCCAGCACCGGGTCCGGCAGGGGCTCGTTGGTGTCCAGCTCCACGTCGCCGCCCAGCAGCGCGCGCGTGTCCGCCAGCAGGCTCTGCTCGATCACCCGGTAGAGACTGGCGGTGGCGGCCACCAGGGTGACGCCGAGGATCAGGCAGGCCAGGAAGACCTTGAGAGCCGAGATGCGCGAGCGCAGGTCCGTGAGGGCAAAACGCAGCATCCACAGGGGGCTGGTGGCGCGTTCACGCTTCATAGAGGCGCCCACCCTCCATCCGGACCCTGTGCTGACAGCGCTTGGCCACCCGCTCGTCATGGGTCACCAGCACCAGGGTGGATCGGCTCTCCCGGTGCAGGTCGAACAGCAGGGAGAGCACCTTTTCACCGGTTTTCTGGTCAAGGTTGCCGGTGGGCTCGTCCCCCAGCAGCAGGCTCGGCTGGTGCACCAGGGCCCGGGCGATGGCAACCCGCTGCTGCTCACCGCCGGACAGCTGGCCGGGGTAATGCTGCAAGCGGTGGCTCAGTCCAACCGCGTCCAGCATGGCGATTGCCCGCTCGGGGGCCCCGCCCTGGCCGGCGATCTCCAGGGGCAGGCTGACATTGGCCAGCGCCGTCAGCCCGGGCAGCAGATGGAAGGACTGGAAGACGATGCCCAGATGTTCACTGCGCCAGTCCGCCAGGGTGTTGGCGTCCATGTCTCCGAGGCGCCGGCTGCCTACCAGGATCTCGCCCTGATCCGGCCGCTGCAGGCCGGACAAGAGCAGCAAAAGCGAGGTCTTGCCGCTGCCGGACGGGCCGGTGATAGCCAGGGTTTCACCCGGCGGCACCTTGAGTGACACGCTGTTGAGCACTGAAACTGTACCGGACTCAGTGGCATAAGCTAGGTGGATATCGTTCATCTGGACACTGATGGACACGCGGGCACCTTTTCCGGCCAAAGAGGATTTCCTGCCAAAGAGGCTCTAGACTGGCGATGCGGCTGCCCTTCGCGCAGGCATGGTCGAAACGCCTCGCCAGAAGGACAGCCTAGTGTACGTGTGGCGGAAGGGACTGGCGCACAAGCGGCCGGTTAATCGTCAGCGCACTGGGTCTTGCCCAAATGATTCCACCACTCGTATGCCTCAAAGGCAGTGCCCGACGGGGCGCCTGCCGACTGTACAACACGGGCACCAGCCCATGCAGGAAAATCAGGAAACCCACCCATCAAAAAATGCAGGGACTCTATGATTAACCAATTGCTACGGAAATTGAGCATCGTGTTCACAGCCTCGCTGATGATCAGCGCGCCGGTTGTGGCGGAAACCTTCGTTTTTACCGCCATCCCCGATGAGGATGAGACCAAGCTGATCGAGCGTTTCAGCGGCATGGCGGAGTACCTTTCCCAGGAACTGGACGTGGACGTCCGCTATGTGCCGGTGAAATCCTATGCCGCAGCCATCTCGGCGTTCCGCAACAACCAGGTGCAGTTGGCCTGGTTCGGCGGTCTGTCCGGCGTCCAGGCGCGCGACCTGGTGCCGGGCTCCGAAGCCATTGCCCAGGGTACCGAGGACGCCTCCAATTTCGTATCCCATTTCATCGCCCATAAAAGCGCCAACCTGGAGCCCATGGACGAGCTGTCCGAGGAGCTGCGGGGCAAGACCTTCACCTTCGGCTCCAAGGGTTCCACCTCGGGCCGCCTGATGCCGGAATACCACATCCGTGAGGCCTTTGGTGAGGCGCCGGACGAGGTCTTTTCCCGGGTCGGCTACAGCGGCAACCACACCCGCACCCTGCGGCTGGTGGAGGCGGGCACCTATCAGGTGGGCGCGGTCAACTTCAAAGTGTGGCAGAAGGAGAAAGAGGACGGCAACATCGACACCGACCAGGTGCAGATCATCTGGACCACGCCGCCCTACCCCAACTACCAGTGGACCATCCGTGCCGGTGTGAATGAAAAGTTCGGCGAGGGCTTCAAGGAGCGCGTTACCCAGGCGCTGCTGGATCTGGAAGACCGGGAACTGCTGGACAGCTTCCCCCGTACCTCGTTCATCCCCGCCTCCAATGACCTTTACGAACCCATCAGGAAGGTCGGCAAGGAAGTCGGCATCCTCGACTGATGTCGGTGCGACAGACCGGTGTCTTTGCGGCACCGGCCAAAATCCGCGGGCTTCGGCCCGCTTTTTTGTTCCAGGCCGGGTGGGCCTGTGAAACGACCTGCCTTTGCCCTAAGATTTCAGTCAGTCATTGACTCATCCACGCGGTTGCAACGAGGCCCATGTCCGACAAAGAGCTCCGCACCCGGTCCGATCGCAAGGCCATCGACCAGTTTATCCACAAGGTCCGCACCCTGCCCAAACAGGATGGCAGCCAGGGCCGGCTGATCTTCGCCCTGGATGCCACCGCCAGCCGGGAAGCCACCTGGGACCAGGCCTGCCACCTGCAGAGCGAGCTTTTCCTGGCCACCCGCGATCTGGGCGGGCTGTCGATCCAGCTGTGTTACTACCGGGGTTTTGGCGAGTTCAAGGCCACCACCTTCGTCAACCAGACCGGCCAGTTGCTGAACCTGATGAACGGCGTCACCTGCCTGGGTGGCCACACCCAGATCGGCCGTGTGCTGAGCCATGCGGTCAAGGAAACCCGCACCAAACCGGTGAAGGCCGTGGTGTTCATCGGCGACTGCTGCGAGGAGCCAGTGGACGAGCTCTGCCACAGCGCCGGTGAGCTGGGCCTGCTCAGAACGCCGGTGTTCATGTTCCATGAGGGCTCGGATGCCCACGCCCGGGCGGTCTTCCAGCAGGTCAGCAAGCTTTCCGGCGGCGCCTACGCGCCCTTTGATCGCAACAGTCCGCAGGTACTCAAGGATCTTATGGCCGCGGTTGCGGTCTATGCTTCCGGGGGAACCAAGGCCCTGGAGGATTTTTCCAGCCGCAGTTCCCCGGAAGTCAGGCGCCTCACCCGGCAGATCCGCTAGCGCCTGAGCAACACACTGAAGGGCCCATGAGCCCGGGGTATCCGAGTGCCGTTAACGCTACTGGTCATTGTTCTGGCAGTGATTGCCTGGGTATGGTTGCGCAACCAGCCACCCGCCCAGCGCAAACCGGCCATCATCAAGCTGGCGCTGGCCGCCGGCATTGGCACGCTGGTGGTGCTGGCCCTCACCGGCCGGCTGCATTTCCTGTTCGCCGGGCTGGCGTTCCTGCTCCCGTTGCTGCGCCGGGTGCTGCCCTCGCTGCTGATGCGGGGGCTCATGGGTGCCGCGTCCGGTGGCGCAAAAGCCAGCACCGGCAACCAGTCCCGGGTGACCAGCGACATCCTGGAGATGACCCTGGATCACGACTCCGGCGGCATGAGCGGGACCGTGCTGAAAGGCCCCATGGAGGGCCGGGCACTGGCGGACCTGGGGGAGAGCGAGTTCCTGGAGCTATTGCGCTACTGCCGGGAACAGGATGACGACTCCGCACGGCTGCTGGAGACCTACCTGGACCGCCGCTTTGGCGATTCCTGGCGCGCCGATGACCAGGCCGGCGCCGCCGATGGTGAATCCGGCCGTGGTAACAACGGCACCAGCGGCAACGGCGCTCTCAACGAGAACGACGCCCTGGACATACTGGGCCTGCAGCCCGGCGCCAGCCGGGAAGAAATCATCCAGGCGCACCGGCGCATGATGCAGAAGGTGCACCCGGACCGGGGCGGCAGCAACTATCTGGCGGCCCGCATCAACGAGGCCAAGGAATACCTGCTGAGCCTGGTACCGGGCTCCTGACTCCCTTTGCCCAGAAATCAACCGCTGAACAGTAACCGCCATGACAGCCTACGCCATCGGACACATCACCATTAAAGACCCCGCCAAATGGGCGGAGTACCGCAGCCGCGTGGCCGACACCCTGGCGCCCTGGGGCGGCGAACTGCTGCTGCGGGGTACCGACGCCGTCGTACTCAGCGGCGACTTTCGCCGCACCGATACGGTGGTGATCCGCTTCCCGAACCGGCAGGCGGTCACCGGCTGGCACGACTCCCCCGCCTACCAGGCCCTGGTGCCCCTGCGCCAGGAAGCGGCTGACGTCGACCTGGTCAGCTACCAGGCCGACTGAAGCCGCCCTGTCCATGGTCCGGCGGACGAGCTTGACGCCGGCTGCTATCTTTATGGATGACATCGTCCACTCACCCTTTTGCACTGAGCCTGGTCCGTTCGACGTCCGCTCGCTTCACGAGGTGACCATGAACAACGCCGAAAAACGCCCCCTGTACATTCCCTACGCCGGACCCTCCCTGCTGGAAATGCCGCTGCTGAACAAAGGCAGTGCTTTCACCCACCAGGAACGCATGGACTTCAACCTGATCGGGCTGCTGCCCCAGAACGTGGAGACCATCGAGGAACAGGCAGAGCGGGCCTACAAGCAATACCGGCTCTGCCAGAGTGATCTTGACCGGCACATCACCCTGCGGGCGATCCAGGACGATAACGAAACTCTGTTCTACCGGCTGCTGGACGACCACCTGGAGGAGATGCTGCCCATCATCTACACCCCCACCGTGGGTGAGGCCTGCGAGGAATTTTCCAACATCTACCGCAACCACCGCGGCCTGTTCGTATCCTACCCCGACCGGGAGCACATGGACTACCTGCTGCGCAGCGCCACCAAGGAGAAGGTGAAGGTCATCGTGGTGACCGACGGAGAGCGCATCCTGGGCCTGGGGGACCAGGGCATCGGCGGCATGGGCATCCCCATCGGCAAGCTGTCCCTCTACACCGCCTGCGGCGGTATCAGCCCGGCCTACACCCTGCCCATCACCCTGGATGTGGGCACCAACAACCAGGCCCTGCTGGACGACCCCATGTACATGGGCTGGCGCCACAAGCGCATCGGCAAGGACGAGTACGACGCCTTCGTGGCGGAATTCCTGGCGGCGGTGAAGCGCCGCTGGCCCCACGTTCTGGTTCAGTTCGAGGATTTTGCCCAGAACAACGCCATGCGCCTGCTCAAGAAATACCGGGACGAGGCCTGCTGCTTCAACGACGACATCCAGGGCACCGCCTCGGTGTGCCTGGCCACCCTGCTCGCTGCCTGCAAGACCAAGAATGAGAAGGTCAGCGACCAGACCGTGGTGTTCGTGGGGGCCGGCTCCGCCGGCTGCGGCATCGCTGAGCAGATCATCGTGGCCATGACGGACGAGGGTCTGCCGGAGGCCGAGGCCCGCCGGCGTGTCTACATGATCGACCGGCCCGGTCTGCTCACCAGCGACATGACCGACCTGCAGGATTTCCAGCTGGCCCTCGCGCAGGACCCCGCCAGACTGGAGGGCCGGCAACTGGTGGATGTGGTGAAGCAGGCAAAACCGACGGTAATGATCGGTGTCTCCGGCCAGCGTGGCCTGTTCAGTGAGGAGGTGATCAAGACCCTGCACGCCGGCTGTGCCCGGCCGCTGGTGTTGCCCCTGTCGAACCCCACCTCCAAAGTGGAGGCAACGCCGGAGGAGATCCTGACCTGGACCAATGGGGAAGCCCTGGTGGCCGCCGGCAGTCCGTTCAAACCGGTGCAGCTGAACGGCAAGAGCTACCCCATCGCCCAGTGCAACAACGCCTATATCTTCCCCGGCATCGGCCTTGGTGTGATTGCTGCCGGCGCGACCCGGGTGACCGACACCATGCTGATGGCCGCCGCCAATGCCCTGGCCAACCAGGCTCCGATTGTCCAGCAGACCGGTGACCGGCTGCTGCCGGACCTGGCCCGGATCCAGGACATCAGCCGCGCCATCGCCTTTGATGTGGCCAAGCAGGCCCAGGGAGACCGGGTTGCCCTGCGCTCCGACGACGACACCATCCGGAAGTCCATCGAGCGCCATTTCTGGCGGCCCCGTTACCGGCGCTACCAGCGGCGCTCGTTCTGACGGGGATCAGCCGCCCTGCGCCTGGTCCCGCTCCTGCTGGGCCCGCCGGTTGTCCCTGGCGGTGAATCCCCAGCCAACCGCGGTCAGCAGGATCAGGCCGGTGATGATGGGCGACACTTCGCCCAGGGTCACCAGCGCCCCGATCACCGATGCCACGGCCGCCACGGCGGACAGTTTCCAGGAATAGCCGCTGGTGCCGGACTGCTTCTGAGGTACTTCCTTCATACACTTACCCTCGTGAACCAGCCCGAACAATAGCAGAAATCAGCGTGCAGCCCGCCATGGTTCGGGGCACTACTCCACCCGCTCAAGCACCTGGCGATCCAGCTCACGGGCCATGGCCTGGGGCAGTTTCAGGGCGTTGGCCAGTTGCTCCAGCCAGGCTCGCTCCATCGGGTTCTGGTCGTCGATGATCACCGCGCTGACCAGGTACATCTCCCGGGCCGCCTGCGGCGAGTCGGCCTGTTGCGCCAGCGCCTGGGCGTCCAGGGGCGCGTCAAACTGTTTCTGGATCCAGGCGTGCAACTCGTCGTCCGCCCCGAGGTTCTCGATCTCGCGGGTCAGCGCGGCCCGTTCGTTGGCATCGATATGACCGTCGGCCCGCGCCGCCATGATCATCGCCTGCAGGATCTCCAGGCCGCGCTGCTCCTGGGCCTGGCCGCTGAGCTGCTCCAGGGGTTGGCCCTGGTTTGCATCGGTGGGCGGGTTGGCCTTGGCGGCCCCGCTCTGATAGTTCTGGTAGGCCTTCCACGCCAGCACACCGACCCCGGCGAGCGCGCCGTACTTCAACGCCTGCCCATCCATCTTGCGGCCCCGCTTGGAGCCCACCATCAGCCCCAGGGCGCCACCGCCCAGCAGGCTCTTGACGTCTATGCCGCCACCGGAACCCTGGCCACCCTTGAACTGGGATGACAGGCTGTCCATCACCTTGCCCACATCCATGCCCTGACCCCCACCGGACGTCTGACCGGGGGTCTGGCCGGTGGCCTGCTTGACCAGCTGATTCAGGATCGAAGATACGTTCATTGCGATGACTCCTTCTGGGTTTGTCGGAACCTTAAAGTCGTGAGCCGCGGAGGATCCGAAGGCTCGGGCCCGCTGACACCCCGACCGACTGTTGGACCGCTTGACCTCGACTCTACCAGACGCGGGCATCGACGTTGGTTAAAGATCCATCAGAAAAACCGTACAAAACTTGACCGGCCATTAGCTGAATCTACACTCAATAACGCACCTCGAGAGATCAGAACAATCACAATATCCGGAGTAAGTGCAATGACGAAAACACTGATGACGCGGTCGATCGGAGCCATCGCCGCCTCTGCCCTGATGGCCGGCCTGCCGATGGCGGCGCTAGCCGATACCCCCGAATTGAAACACACCACCGTACTCTCGGGCCTTGAGAGCCCGTGGGATATAGCGTTCCTGCCTGACGGCACCATGCTGTACAGCGAGAAGTGCAAGGGTCTTTCCGTGCGGTTGCCCGATGGCAGCGTCAACAACCTGCTGGGCATGACTGGAACCGAAGGCTACGCCACCACCGCGGACGATCTGTTCTGCGAGGGCCAGGCCGGCATGAACGGGGTTGCCTTCGACCCCAACTTTGCCGAGAACCGGGCGGTGTACGTCTACTCTACCTCCAAGAAGAGTGACCCCCACACCAACCGGGTCATCCGGATGACGGTGAGTGACAATTTCAGCGCGGTCGCGAACCGCACCGATATCGTCGAAGACATTCCTTACAAGATGGAGGCCAGTGACCATCCCTTTGGCGGGCCCGGCGCCCACAACGGTGGCCGCATCCGGTTCAGCCCGGATGGCTACCTGTTCGTGCCCACCGGCGACAACCACAACAGCCAGCTGCCGCAATCCGGGGACTCTCTGGGTGGCAAGGTGCTGCGGGTCGACCGGGACGGCAAAGCGGTCCCCGGCAATGCCGAAGCCACACCGGATGGCTTCGACCCGAGGATCTTCACCTACGGTCATCGCAACGTGCAGGGCCTGGCCTTCCACCCCGAAACCGGCCAGCCCTACGTGACCGAGCACGGGCCCTGGCACTCGGATGAAGTCAATGCCCTTGTGGCCGGCGGAAACAGCGGCTGGGACCCGCGCCCGAACATGGCCGGCCGGGATGACTGCCCGGACGACTACTGCGGTTACCAGCCCAACCAGGGCGAAGGCATGGATCCGGCCAAGCGGCGTGCCTACATGCCGATGACCGACACCGACACCTACCCGGACGCCATGACCCCGGTCTGGGGCAATAATGGCCTGTCCCAGGGCATCAACGGCACAACCTTCCTGACCGGCGACCAGTGGGGCGACTGGGAGGGCCACATGGCGATCGGTTTCCTGGGCATCGGCTTCGGCGGAACCCCGGTGGGCCAGCGCATCACGCTGCTGGATCTCACCGATAGCGGCAACTCGGTGAAAGAAGCCACCGAAATGCCTGTTCCCATGGGATCGCACCGTTTCCGCTCAGTGGTTCAAGGTCCCGATGGCGATCTGTACACTGCAGTGGATGAAGGCATGATCTACCGCATCACGCCGAACTGAGCCTGCTTCAGCCCAGGCCGAACGGCCCCTGCTACGGTGTGGGCCGTTCGGCTTTCCCTGAGCGACCAAGGAGCTACCATGAGATTTGCCCTGACCTGTGCCGCCGTATTTGCTATGACAGCCGCCACCGCCCATGCCCAGGATGCGGATACTGAGGCCGGCAAAAGCCTCTACGCGGGCAAATGCGCTCAATGCCACGGCAAGGAAGGCCAGGGCATGGCGATCTTCCCTTCCCTGCAGGGCCGCGATGCCGACTACATTGCCTCCCGCCTCAAGACCTACCGGGCCGGTGAGAAGGTAGGGGCCAATTCCGGCGTGATGATTGCCAACGCCAAAGGCCTGTCCGATGACGATATCCGCAACCTGGCCGCGTATATCTCCAGCAACTTCAAGTAACGCGGTGTCCCGCGGCCCGGAGAAATAGACATTCCTGCCTGAATCGATGCATGGTTCGGGGCCGCCAGGCCCCGGCCTGCTCCAATCGGACGCCCCCCATTTCTGCTTCCGACCCGGTTCCCTCAGCTAGCGGAGGAATTCTGTAGCCGATTTGACGCCGGTCATTACGCCCCTCCCCGAGACGCCCGATAGTGGTTGCGACTTAGCAGCGCACCAGTCCGCCGCCTCAGGAAACTTCATGAACTCCAGATCGAACCACAACCAGGCCGTGAATCCATCCCGGTCACCGGCGAATTCAGCCTCACCGGCTCCGGAACAGTCCTGGCACACCATGACTGCCGAACAGGCCCGGGCGCAACTGCAGGTAGCACATCCTTTGAGCGACCATGCGGCCGCTTCGAAGCGCGCCCTCTATGGCCCCAATCAGCTCCCCGAAAGGCAGGCGAGCAGTCCATGGGCCCGGCTCGGCCGACAACTTCGTAACTTTCTGATTTATGTCCTGCTCGGCGCGGTGGCGATAACCGCGGCGCTGGGCCACTGGGTCGATGCAGGCGTCATCATGGCGGTGGTGGTGATCCAGACCCTGGTGGGCTTCATCCAGGAAGGCAAGGCCGAGCAGGCCCTGTCGGCCATCCGTCACATGCTGGCACCCAAGGCCCGGGTTATCCGGGAAAACGGCCAGCAGCAGCTGGACGCCAGCCAGCTGGTGCCGGGAGACACGGTTCTGCTCGAGGCCGGAGACCGGGTGCCTGCGGATATCCGGCTCGAGAAGTGCCATAACCTGAGAGTCGATGAAGCCATCCTTACGGGGGAATCTCAGACCGTGGAAAAATCCCACCAGCCGGTCGGGAAGGATTCGGCCCTCGGGGATCAGACCAGCATGGCGTTCTCGGGCACCATGGTGGCCACCGGTACCGGTTGCGGTGTTGTGGTGCGAACAGGGGCTTCGACCGAGATCGGCCGCATTTCGGGGCTTCTTGCCAGCACCACAAGCCTCAAGACCCCGTTGCTGGAACAGATGGACGGCTTCGCCCGGATCCTGTCTCTCGTTGTGATTGCCGCGGGCGTCGCCATTCTGGTGAGCGGTCTTACTCTCAGTGGCCTGCCTTTCCCCGAGCTGTTCATGGCCGTGGTGGGCCTCACCGTCGCTGCCATACCCGAGGGCCTGCCCGCCATACTGACGATCACTCTGGCCATCGGTGTGCGGGAGATGGCGCGGCGCAAGGCGGTGGTTCGCAGAATGCCGGTGATCGAGTCCCTGGGCGCGGTCTCGGTGATCTGCTCCGACAAGACCGGCACCCTCACCCGCAATGAAATGATGGTGACCACCGCCGTTCAGGGCCGGCAGCGATGGGATGTCACCGGCGAAGGCTATTCCACTGACGGCCAGTTACATCACGCAGGCCAGCCCGCGGAGGCCGGCGCCGGGCTGCAGGAACTGGCCCGGGCTGCCGCTCTGTGCAATGACGCCCATCTCGATTTCGGGGCCCTGCCGCCAAGCATCCAGGGTGATCCCATGGAGGCCGCGCTGAAAGTCTTCACCCACAAAGCTGCCTTCGACATTGAGAGCGGTGCGACGGCGTGGCCCCGCAAGGATGAGATACCCTTCGATACTCAGACCCGCTTTATGGCGACCCTCAACCACGATCACCATGGCCACAGCTTCATTTTTGTAAAGGGCGCCCCGGAGCGCATCCTGGACATGTGCGTGTCGGAACTGACCAGTAATGCGGCGGCCACCGCTCTTGACCGCGGCTGGTGGGATGACGCCATTGCCACCATGGCGTCCGAGGGTCTTCGGGTGCTCGCCCTCGCCCGCAAACCGGTGCCCCGGAACACCACAGACCTCGCTGTTGAGGATCTGAACACCGGTGTCGAGCTGCTGGGAGTGGTTGGTTTGCTGGACCCGCCACGCCAGGAAGCCATCCGCGCCATTGCCGACTGCCACGATGCCGGTATTCGGGTCAAGATGATCACCGGGGATCACGCGCTGACAGCGGGCGCCATCGCCCGGAAGCTCGGGCTGAAGAACACCGGGCAGGTGCTGACCGGGAAGGATCTGGACGGTCTCAGCGCGCAGGCCCTGCAACAGCTGGCGAGCGAGGTGGACGTGTTCGCCCGGACCAGCCCCGAGCACAAACTCCGCTTGGTCGAGGCCCTGCAGGCCAGCCATGGGGTGGTTGCCATGACCGGCGACGGCGTCAACGACGCCCCGGCCCTGAAACGGGCAGACGTTGGCATCGCCATGGGGGTCAAGGGCTCGGAGGCGGCCAGGGAAGCCTCATCGGTGGTGCTGCTGGACGACAACTTTGCCAGCATTGCCGCCGCGGTCCGTGAAGGCCGTACCGTCTACACCAACCTCAAGAAAGCCATCGCCTTCATGCTGCCCATCAACGGCGGTGAGTCCATCAGCCTGGTGATCGCTCTGCTCCTGGGTCTGGCCCTACCCATTTCGGCGCTGCAGATCCTTTGGGTGAATATGGTGAGCTCGGTTGTACTGGCCATGACGCTGGCCTTCGAACCTGCGGAACCGGACATCATGAAGAGACCGCCGCGGCCGCGCTCTGAACCCCTGTTACGGGGCTTCCTAGTATGGCGCGTGGTCTTCGTCTCGTTGGTGTTCCTGACCGGAATTTTCAGCGCATGGTTCTGGGCGATGCATCATCATGCTGACCAGAGCATCGCCCGGACCCTGTCCGTCAATACCCTGATCGCCATGGAGGTTTTTTACCTGTTCGCGGTGCGATACCTCGATACGCCCTCACTCACGCTGCGTGGTGTGCTGGGTACGCCGGTGGTGCTGGCCGCAGTGGCGACGGTTGCTGGTCTGCAACTGCTGTTCACTTACCTGCCCTGGTTCCAGGCGCTGTTCGGAACGTCCCCGTTATCCTGGGAGATGTTGGTGTTTGCCGGCCTTGCCGGAGTCTGCGTGCTGATCATCCTGGAAATCGAAACCTGGATTCGCAGCCGCCTCTGGCCTGACCGGCGTCAGTCACCACTCTCACGGCCAACTGAACACATCGATTCATGTGATCGGGTGCTATGATCAGGAGACACGCTGTCAGGGCCTGCCTTTCGATGCCTCCATTGGTGCATGCATGACAAAATTCTATCTCCTTCTCTTGCTGGCGCTGGTGCTTGCGCTCACGGCCACCGTCAGCTCCGACCCCATGGCCATCGAGGAAAGGCTGATCAGGGTTCAGGCAACCGAGTTGCTCGAGGGTTTTCCGGATCTCGGCGAGGAGCCGGTTGAGCTGCAGGCGGCGCTGCTGGATATGGCGGACGACGAACTGCTGTTGCTCAAGGCCCGCGCCGCCTACCTGCGCTACCCGGAGATGACCCGCGAGATCTTTCCCCTGTATGGCCCGGAGCGGGAATTCCGGGAGATCCTACGGCTCTATGGCGAGAATATCCTGCCGCCCATCGATTACTTTCTGGGCCGGCCGATCGGCTCCATCGAGCTGATGGCCCGCGCCGCCCGCAAGTACGAGAGCGTCAAGGACTACTTCAGCGGTACCGACAAGCTTGCGGCCGCGGAGGAGCGCAACACGCCCGAGCCGGAGAGCCTGGAACCCGTTGAGCGGGGCTGGTACGCCGTCAATTTCATCCAGGATGAGGGCCACGATTTCCTGGGCCAGTTCGTGGTGAAGCCCGACGGCTCGGTGACCTGGATCCGGACCGAGCGCGTGCTGGAGGGGCTGAATCAGTTTTTCGCCAGTGGCATCCGCAACCTGGAGATCCGGCACCGCACCGGTGAGGAGATTTCCGCCGCTGACGTGGGCTGGGCTTCGGTGGATGTGCTGGTGTTTGCCAGCGCGCTGAAGGTTCTGCGGGCGGGCCGGGCCACTGCCGCCGCCACCAAGGGTGGTGCCAGAAGCACCCGCTCCGCCGCCTTCGCCGCCCGGCTCGGCAATAGCGGCCGCATGGTCTTGAACAGCGCCCGCTACGCCAAATGGCCGGCGGTGATTGGGGTGGGCTACCTGCTGGTGTCCCACCCCGCCATCATCAGCGATTTTTTCGCCGGCGTAGCGGGCGTTCTGGGTTTTCCGACCTGGCTGGTGCAGTTCGTCGGCTGGCTGCTGCTGTTGCTGCCGGCGCTCTACCTCGCCAGCTGGCTGCTGCGCTTCGTGGTACGGCCAGCGCTCGCCCTACTGAGCGGGCTTGTGGCGGCCCTGTCCGGCGCCGGCAGGCGCCGGTCACTGGACCGGTTCGACTGAGGCTCAAACGCCAGGCTGGCTGGGCCTTCAAGATCAGTTTTTCTTCTTGTGCTTGGGCTTCTTGTGTTTCGCCTTCTCGTAAAGCGCCCGCAGGGCACGGGGCTGCTTGCCCTTGCCCGAGCCGTGGGACACCAGGATGCGCTGCCAGATCGCCTGCTTCTGGTCATCGGACAGGCGCTTCCACTCCTTCTTTTCCTGATAGGTGCGCCCACAGGCTTTGCAGATGTCTTTCTTGTTGAACTCGCAGATGTCGATGCAAGGCTTCTTGGTGACGGGATTCGTGGTGACTGGCTCCATGAACTCGGGCTACCCCCTCCGGCCGGGTGAAGCCTCAGGATTGCGCAAAGCCGTCGCCGGTTACAAGGCCGACGGCCCGTGGAAAACCGAGACCGCCTAGTAGGGGATGAACTCCACCTCGTCGCCGAGAACCTTGGCGAACCGCCCTGCCCGCCAGTCTTCCCTGGCCTGGTCGATTCGCGCCTTGCGGGAAGACACGAAGTTCCATTCGATGTAGCGCCGGCCCAGAGGTTCGCCCCCGATCAGCACCAGACGGGTCGCCTCGGTGGCAGTGATCGCAACGCCGGCCTCCGGCGCAAATACTGCCATGCTGTGGGCGGGAATCTCCGTGCCCTGCGCCTGCAGCGCACCTTCAACGACATAGACCGCCCGTTCCGGCGCCTCCGGCAACACAAGCCTCTGTCCGGGCTGGAGGCTGGCTTCCAGATACAGGGTGTCGCTGAACTGGCGCACCGGCGAGGTGACGCCGTAGGCGCTGCCAATCATGACCCTCACCGGAACACCATCCACAACCGCCGTGGGCAGGGTATCCCCCGGGAAGTGATCGAATGCCGGCTCGGTCTCCTCGTCCGCCTCCGGCAGTGCCAGCCAGAGCTGAAGACCGTGCAGCCGATGGTCGCTGGCCGTTATTTCGGGCCGTCCCCGCTCGGAATGGGTGATGCCACGACCGGCCACCATCAGGTTGATATCGGTTGGCCGTATGGCCTGCCGGCTGCCCACGGAATCCCGGTGCAGTATTTCGCCCTCGAACAGATAGGTTACGGTGGCGATGCCAATGTGGGGGTGCGGCCGGACGTTGATCCCCTGCCCGGCGGCGAAATCCGCCGGCCCCATCTCGTCGAAGAAGATCCAGGGTCCCACCATCCGGCGCTTCGCCGTTGGCAGCAGGCGCCGGACCGAGAACCCGCCCAGGTCGGCCACCCGGGGGTTCAGCAGCACTTCAATGGCGCTGCAGCCCGCGTTCAAGGCGTCACAGCGCTGCTCCGCAGACTCGAACAGATTACTCATGGCAACCTTCCTCCCGGGCAAATGCCGCCTCCGGCCTCTCGGCGCGGCCACAGTCTTGAGCTTGCCATACCGCAAGGGCATTGGCCCCCTCTTTTTCATGTTTCGAGCCGATGACCGCGTTGGTTCAGGGGACGACAGCACGGCGCCGGGCCAGACCACGGGACCCGAGATATGATATGCTGTTCCTATTGGCCAGTTTGGGACAATTAATTTCACCAGTAGCCTGCAAATCAATATCTTGGCCACCACAAACTACTTCACACCCCCTTAAGCAACAGGAGCATTGACTGATGGGAATTATTAACAGCGAGATCAAGCCCTTCAACGCAACCGCATACCGCAACGGCGAGTTCGTTGAGATCTCTGACAAGGACGTAAAAGGCAAATGGGCTGTATTTTTCTTCTACCCGGCTGACTTCACCTTTGTCTGCCCCACCGAGCTGGGCGACGTGGCCGACAAGTACGACGAGCTGCAGAAGCTGGGCGTTGAGGTTTTCTCTGTGTCCACCGACACCCACTTCACCCACAAGGCTTGGCATGACAGCTCTGCCACCATCGGCAAGATCAACTACTACATGGTTGGCGACCAGACCGGCACCATCACCAACAACTTCGGTGTGATGCGTGAAGGCCAGGGTCTGGCGGATCGTGCCACCTTCCTGGTGGATCCGGACGGCATCATCCAGGCCATGGAAATCACCGCCGAGGGCATCGGCCGTGACGCCGACGACCTGCTGCGCAAGGTCAAGGCTGCCCAGTACGTTCGCAACCACCCCGGCGAAGTCTGCCCGGCCAAGTGGAAAGAAGGCGAAGAGACTCTGTCTCCGTCACTGGACCTCGTTGGCAAGATCTAAGCCATCCGAGCCGTTGAAGTTTGAAAAAGGCCCGCTCTGCGGGCTTTTTTTTGCATCTGTTATACCGCTTGACCCCCTAATAGTTTGCACATATCAAACATCTTTAATTAATCAATTTTCACCTTATATTGTTGATCTGTATGGTATTGCCATATTCATCTTGTCGCTCATTTTGAGTCAGACGATCAGTTCGACCCGATTCAGAGAGGAAACGTTCATGTTGGATGCCGGTATCAAGGAACAACTGAAAACTTATATGGCGAAGCTGCAGCAACCCATCGAGCTGGTGGCCGCCTACGACGACAGCAAGAAATCGCAGGAACTCAAGCAGCTGTTGGACGAACTGGAGCCCATGTCCGACAAGATCAGCCAGCGCACCGAGGAGTCCCCGGATGCGCGCCGGCCCTCGTTTGCCATCAACCGTGTCGGCAGCGACATCGGGGTCCGGTTCGCCGGCATTCCCATGGGCCACGAGTTCACCTCCCTGGTACTGGCTCTGCTGCAGGTGGGCGGCCATCCGCCCAAAGCCAGCGAAGACGTTATCGAGCAGGTGAAGTCGCTGGACGGCGACTTCGAGTTCGAGACCTACTTCTCGCTGTCGTGCCAGAACTGTCCGGATGTGGTGCAGGCGCTGAACCTGATGAGCGTACTCAACCCGCGGATCAAGCACACTGCCATCGACGGCGCCCTGTTCCAGGACGAAGTGGAGCAGCGTGAGGTCATGGCTGTGCCCAGCGTCTACCTGAACGGCAAGCCGTTCGGACAGGGCCGCATGACCCTGGAGCAGATCATCGCCAAGCTGGACACCGGCTCCGAGGCCCGCGAAGCCGAGAAGCTCAAGCACAAGGCCCCCTTCGAGGTGCTGGTCATCGGTGGCGGACCCGCCGGTTCCTCCGCCGCCATCTATGCGGCCCGCAAGGGTATCGCCACCGGTATCGTGGCGGAGCGTTTTGGTGGCCAGGTGGCCGACACCATGGGTATCGAGAACCTGATCTCCGTGCCCTACACCGAGGGTCCCAAACTGGTGGCGGCCATGGAACAGCACGTCAAGGAGTATGACGTGGACATCATGAACCTGCAGCGCGCCGAAAAACTGATTCCGGCCGCCCGCCGTGGCGAGTACCACGAGATCCGCCTGGCCAATGGCGCCTCCCTCAAGTCCCGCACCCTGGTGCTGTCCCCCGGTGCCCGCTGGCGCCAGTTGGGGGTCCCCGGCGAGGAGGAGTACCGCAACAAGGGCGTGGCCTACTGCCCCCACTGCGATGGCCCGCTGTTCAAGGGCAAGCGCGTAGCGGTGATTGGTGGCGGCAACTCCGGTGTGGAGGCGGCCATCGACCTGGCGGGTATCGTCGGGCATGTCACCCTGCTGGAATTCGCCGCTGACATGAAGGCCGACGAGGTACTGCAGAGAAAGCTGCGCAGCCTGAAGAACGTGGAGATCCTCACTTCCGCCCAGACCACCGAAGTGGTGGGCGAGAACGGCAAGGTCAGCGGCCTGAATTACAAGGACCGCACCACCGGCGAGGAGCATCACGTGGCCCTGGAAGGCGTGTTCGTCCAGATTGGCCTGGTGCCCAACACCGAGTGGCTGAAGGGCGACATCGAGCTCAGCCAGCATGGCGAGATCATCGTCGATGAACGTGGCGAAACCTCGATCCCGGGCGTATTCGCCGCCGGCGACGCCACCACCGTGCCCTACAAGCAGATCGTGATTTCCATGGGCGAAGGCTCGAAAGCCGCCCTCAGCGCATTTGACTTCCTGATCCGCAATTCGCTGGACGAATCCGGCGAAAGCGAACGGGCGGCGTAAAGTCCCGCCTGAAAACAGGTTCACACACGGCTCACCTTGTTCAGGTCGTGTTTTCGACCCGCGGTCCGGTTAACGGACAGCGGGTTTTTTTCGTCCGGAATGTCGATTGCAGACGTACCTACTGCAGATTTGTCAGGAGGCAATGCATGAACCGACTCGACTTGATCCGTCAGGCAGTCGCCGATGAACTTGGCGATGTATACGACCTGCTGGCGATACGGCTGATGTTTCCTCCGGACCACCCCGCCATGGATATCGAGCAGGACATCCGGGATCTCTACAGCTATCCGGAACGCCTGGAATCCAGCTATCGGGACGAATGGGAGCGTATCGCCTGCCGGGCACTGTTCGACCAGGGTTTCCGAGACCACTGGCGCAGCGACGAGGAAAATCTGGCTCGCTACCTCACCTACCTGCAGGACACGGCGATTCCCGCCTGTATCCACCAGCACATCGACCTGTTCCGCATGCTCGGGGAGGTGCTGGCCATTCGGGACTCCAGTCGCACCCTACAATTCCCCTCGCCGCAACGTCGCGCCCTGTTCAGGCTGATCTGGCCGGAATCCGGCGGCAAGTAGGCACCGGGGACAGCGGCGGGCCGTTTCTGCGGTTTGGCTTTGGCCGATGCGTGGGTCTGGTTTGCGAACCGGGCCAATGGCCCAGGCCCCGGATGTCTGCTAGCGTAACAGATAGGTGCATTTTGCAATCTTAAGAGCAAAGTCCCGCTCGTAGGCGAAAGGTGAGCCAATGAATTCGAGTATGGATAACCTTCTCGACAGGCTGGCAACAGCGATTACCAGAAGCGATGACCTGGAAGGCCTGGTGCGGCCCTTCCTGGAAATCCTGGAGGCCGCCACCGGTCTGGAGTCCACCTATCTGACCCGCGTTGATGAAGCCGCCGGTGTGCAGAAAATTCTTTTCGCCCGCAATGCCCGGGAGCTCCAAATCCCTGAGGGGCTTTCGGTGACCTGGAGCGACACCCTGTGCAAGCGGGCGCTGGACGAGGACTGCACCTACACGGACGATGTGCCCGGCCGGTGGGGAGACTCTGACGCGGCAAAGAAGCTGGGCATCACCACCTACCTCAGCGCACCGGTGCGGATTGGCGAAGGCGAGCTTTTCGGTACCCTATGCGGCGCCAGCGGCTCGAAAGTTCGGGTAAGTCCGCAAAGCCAGCGCCTGTTGGGCATGTTGGCCCGGATCATCGCCCACCACCTGGAGCGGGAGAAACTGCTGGCTCAGCTCAAGCGGGAGAACCTGGTGTACAGCCACTACGCCCTGTCCGACCCGCTGACCGGCATCCCCAACCGGCGGGCGCTGCTGCAGGAGCTTTCCCGGGCGCTGGCCAACGGCCGCCGCACCGGCCAGAGCCTGCATCTGGCCTTTATCGACCTGGACGGCTTCAAGGCTATTAATGACCGCTACGGGCACGATGCCGGCGACCGGTTTCTGATCCAGATTGCGGAACGACTGAAGACCGGCGTCCGGGACGGCGACTTCCTGGCGCGTTATGGCGGCGATGAGTTCGTGGTTTTCGGTCCGGCCTGCGCGGCCAACCTGGAGGCAAGCCGGGCTGCCATCCGGGAACGTATCGAGGAGCTCACCAGTGGGGTCTTCCCGCTGGATGGCCACTCCCTGGACTACCCGGGTGCCAGTGTCGGTGTGGTCACCTCCAATGCCGGAGAACACAGCTGTGAGGCGCTGCTGGCCCGGGCCGATGACGCCATGTACAGCATCAAACGGCAGCGTAAGTCGAACGGGAACTGAGTCTTCCGGATCAGTCGTCGTCTTCCCGCAGACGCTCGAGGCGGTCCTCTTCTTCCTGGCGGGCCGCTTCCATCACCTGCATGAGCTCGGCTATGTCGGCCCGGGCGGTGGGATGCTTGAAGCAGCCGGTGAGCACACTGTCCGGGTAGAGCTCACCGCTCTCGTACAGGGCCCAGATTTCCTTGCCGTAGTCGGTCTTCAGCAGCTCATGGTCAAAGCGGCCGAAGTAGCGGCGCATGTTGTCCACGTCCCGCTCCAGCATGCGTTCGGCGCTGTTGTTACCGGCGGCGTTCACGGCCTGGGGGAGGTCGATGATGACCGGTCCCTGGCTATCCACCAACACATTGAATTCCGACAGGTCGCCATGCACCAGGCCCGCGCACAGCATGCGCACCACCTCGCGGATGATGCGGCCGTGGAAGTCCCGCGCCTGCTCGGCGCTGAAGCTGACATCATCGAGGCGGGGGGCCGCGGCGCCCTCGCCGTCCTCCACCAGCTCCATCAGCAGCACGCCATCCACGAACGCATGGGGCTTGGGCACCCGCACACCGGCCGACGCCAGACGATAAAGCGCGTCCACCTCAGCGTTGAGCCAGGCGTCCTCCTGTTCCTTCTGGCCGTAGCGGGTTTTCTTCGACATGGCCCGGGCCCGGCGGCTGTTGCGCACCTGACGCCCCTCCTGGTACTGCACCGCCTGTTTGAAACTGCGCTTGCTGGCTTCCTTGAAAACCTTGGCACACAGCCGCTGGCCATCCCGCATGACCACGTAGACCTGAGCTTCCTTGCCGCTCATCAACTGGGCAACCACGTCGTCAATCAGGCCGTCGTCCACCAGGGACTGCAATCTCTTTGGTGTCTTCATAGATCCTTGGGTGCTGAAACCGCGCGGCCTTGGCCACGCAAACCGAAAAACAGTCCCTCAGTTTCGCAGAAAGCGCGCCGCTTTGCTGTGATTTCTCGCCGCTGGTTGCAGCGCCGGAAAACCAGCTAAGCTCTGGGAAAGCTGCCGCAAGTGCCAGAGGAGCCATCATGAAACTGGGCAAACACTTCACCAACCGCCGCATCGGGCTGGGCGAGGTTACACTCAATGTGGAGTACGCCGGCGACGGGCCGCCGCTGCTGCTGTTGCACGGCTACCCGGAGACCCATCTGATGTGGCATGGGGTGGCGGAAGCGCTGGCCCGGGACTTCCAGGTAATCTGCCCGGATCTGCGGGGCTATGGCGACAGCGACAAGCCGCCCTCCCCGGACGATCACAGCGCCTACAGCAAGCGCGCCATGGCCCGGGATATGGTGGAGCTGATGACGGAACTCGGCCACCAGCGTTTCGCGGTTGCCGGTCACGACCGCGGCGCCCGGGTCTGCCACCGGCTCTGCCTGGATTATCCGGAGCGGGTCGAGCGGGCCTGTGTCATGGACATCGCCCCCACCCTGCACATGTTCCGCCACACCGACCAGGCCTTTGCCACCGGCTATTACCACTGGTTCTTCCTGATCCAGAGCGATGGCCTGCCGGAACACATGATCGGCCAGGACCCGTGCTATTACCTGCGGGAGAAACTGAACCGCTGGAGCGGCCCGAATGCCGGGTTCAACCCCGATGTAATGGCCGAGTACGAGCGCTGCTTCTCCGACCCGGACACGATCCACGCCAGTTGCGAGGACTACCGGGCGGCGGCGGGGATCGACCTGGTCCACGATACCGAGGACTTCCGCGCCGGCCGCAAGGTGGAGTGCCCGCTGCTGGTGCTATGGGGCGAACAAGGTTTCGTCCATCGCAGCTACGATGTGCTGGCGGTGTGGCGGGAATACGCCACCCGGGTGGAAGGCCACACCCTGCCCTGCGGCCACTTCCTGCCGGAGGAGGCGCCGGGCCCCACCCTGGACGCCCTGCACCGGTTTTTCTTGCGCTGAAGTCCGGCTTCAGGAATCCGGGAAGCTGGTCCAGCCGTCCAGCCAGCTGTCCGCTGAGGCGGGGCTGACGGCACCAACAAAGGTGGCGGATTCGTCGAAGAACTCGCTCTGGGGCGGCCGGATACCGTTCATCTGCCGAGCCTGCAGCCGGGGCATGAAGTTTGGGCTGACCAGATCCCTGGCGGCCGGAAACAGCGCGGTTTCGATGGTGAAGCGATTGTTACTGGCAGCCTGGGCCAACCAGTCCTGTTCGCTGAAGCCGAAATCGTCGTCGTTTTCAGCGTTTTCCTGCTCGACCTGGCCAAGCTGGCCCAGGTTGGCCAGGTGGTTGTTGCCAAAGGTCAGCGTGCCGCGGGTGGTCAGCGCCAGGACCTCGTCGCGGGTGTCAACCGCCTCGATGCCGTAGCTGTCGATCAGCATGTTATGGAAGTGGCCGCCGGAACCTTCCCGGACCACGATGCCCCGGTGGCGCTTCTGGGCGTAGCCACTGCCCACCAGAGTGACATTGTAGAAATGGGGCTGGGAACGGGGCATGGCCTGGTGGTCACTGCCGTTGTTGTCGCCTTCGAAAGCGTTGTCACCGGCGTCCGGATGCTGCTGGACCACCGCAAACTGGACCCGCCCGGTCCAACCCCAGTCCCAGTCGATGCCGTCGTCGCCAGGACCCGACACCACGATGTTCTTCAGGTCGACGTTGCCGCCGAACATCTCGATGCCGTCATCCAGCGGCCGGTGGACCTGGACATTGCGGATGATGGTGTTGCTGCCACAGCCACCCAGGGTGAGGCCGTTGAGCTCATTGCCCTGGTAGACCTCGAAACCGGCAAATTCAATGCGGGTGTACTCGACAACACCACAGGAATGGCTGGCGTCGCTGCCGCCAAAGAAACCCCGAACCTCGCCCTCGGGCAGGCCCTCGATGCCGGCGTTGATCTGGTTGACCGGGGCATTGCCCAGCAGCACCACGCCGCCCCAGTCGCCACGGCTGCGCTGCTTCTCGGGCTGGGCGCTGGTGAACACCACCGGCCGGTCCGGGCGGCCCCGGGCGAAGAGCCTGGCCGACGGCGTCACCACCAGCGCCGAGCCGTTTTCGCCGGCAATGGTGACACCGGGCTCGATGGTGAGGCTGGCGTTCTCCACGTAGACGGTCTCTTCAAGGATGTACTCCCTGCCCGCCTCCCAGGTGGTGTCGGTGGTGATGTCCGAGCTGATGCGCACGCTCCGGTTCTCGAACGCGGTAAAACCCATGGCGACACAGGTCACCGCCAGCACCGGCCCCAACACGAGCAGGTTGCGGCGCCCCCAGCTCTTCCGGCCGTTGGCTTCCGCGCGCGGTTGGTGCCGCTCGACGGTATTGTCCCTGGCCATCAGTGGCTGGCCGTTGTCATTGAGCTGGATTTCATGGGCCAGGGCCTTGAGACCGGCGGAGCCCGACAGCTCCACACGACGCAGTACATCGGCCCGGTAGGCGGGCTCCCTGAGCAGGGTGTTCAGGTGAACGAACTCGACACCGGGGCAGGCGCCTTTATCGATCTGGCGCTTGAGGCGCCAGAGTTTCTCGACGAGAAGGGAGGAATCCTGGGTCATAAGATACTGCTCTCCTGACAAAACGGCAGGCAGAGCTTAGTGGCGCGGGATGACACTTCTGTTAAAGCGCCACCTCGAAGAGTGGGCTGTATCCTGGATTCACAGGCGATATAGTGGCAGCAGACCCCGGACATACCTGCTTGCGGAGACCATGCCATGGTTAATGACGACACCCTGACGGCCCTGAAAACGGCCTTTACCTTCATGCCCCAGCCGGTGGAGGTGAATCGCTACGAATACGGCGATGACGCCGACCGCATCCTGGCGCAGATCAATTTCGTCCGGGAGGTACTGCTGAGCCACGGCGTCGACCCGGACGAGGTGGCCGGGGACATCAATCCGGACACCTCCCCCAATTCCTGCTACTGAGGCGAGTCTTCCCTCCGTTTTTGACCCTCAGCCCTTGATCCCGCCGGGCGGCGGAGCGCAGCCGCGGCCTGGTGGACGGGCGCGACCAGCTGATGGTCAGGCCCTGAGCCGGGCTCAGCGCTCGTGCTGGCCGGATTCCGACAGGCGGCCGAAGTAGAAGCCCCCAGCAGGCCCCAGCTCAGGGTCAGAGCCGCCGCCAGCAGGAGTACCGGCCAGGGCCCAAACTGGAAGATCAGGGGCACCGAGACCGCGGTGAACAGCCCGCCCGCGACGATGGGCTCGAACAGCAGCTGCTTGTAGCCGAAGGCCTCCAGCGCCGGCGAGCGGTGCTCCGGGTCCGCCAGGCGCCCCAGCACCTGCGAACCCAGCAGCAGACCCAGGCTGCCGGCAATGATGGAACTGGGCAGGAACAGCCGCTGCAGGGGGCCGCAGGTGACCCGCAGGAACTTGCCCACCAGCAGCAGTACCCCCAGCAGCATCAGGGCGAATCCGACGTCTTGTGCGGTCATGGCAATCCCGGGGCCAGAGTGTTTCAAAAAGCATAAGAGCCATACCGGTTAACATCCAGTGCCGCCCGTTCAGCGGGATTTCCCCCTCGGGTCAGGCGGCGCTGATGGCAATGGGACGCCGCCGGCGCCCCCAGGTCCCCGGAGACCGCTCGAACACCCCCGGAGCGGCGGTACCACAGTGTCGGCAACAGCCCGAGGCATCCAGATTCCATGCCCCCAGCTGATACCAGTCACGCTCGATCAGCAGCTCGCCGCAGCCGCTGCACCAGGTGCTGGCGCCCTCGGCGTCGTGGACATTGCCGGTATAGACGTGGCGCAGGCCCACCTCCAGGGCGATCATCCGCGAGCGCTGCAGGGTCTCCGGCGGCGTCGGCGGCGTGTCCGGCATCTTCCAGTCCGGATGAAAGGCGGAAAAATGCAGGGGCACATCCGGACCCAGCGCTTCCAGCACCCACCGGCTCAGGGCCTCCACCTCCTCCGGGCTGTCGTTCTCACCGGGGATCAGCAAGGTGGTGATCTCCAGCCAGCAGTCGGTCTCGTGCCGGATGTAGCGCAGGGTATCCAGCACATTGGCCAGCTCGCCGCCGCAGATGTTTCGGTAGAAACGCTCGGTGAAGGCTTTCAGGTCGACGTTGACGGCATCGAAGTGGGGGAAGAAATCCGCCCGCGCCTGGGGGCTGATGTAGCCTGCCGTCACCGCCACGGTCTTGATGCCACGGGCCCGGCATTCCCGCGCCACGTCCACCGCGTACTCCAGGAAGATAATGGGATCGTTGTAGGTGAAGGCCACACTGCGGCACCCTGCCCGCTCGGCGGCGTCGGCAATGTCCTTTGGCCGAGCGGTGTCGGCCAGGGAGTCCATCTGCCGGGATTTGCTGGTTTCCCAGTTCTGGCAGAACTTGCAGGCCAGGTTACAGCCGGCGGTGCCGAAGGACAGGATCGGCGTACCGGGCAGGAAGTGGTTCAGGGGCTTTTTCTCCACTGGATCCACGCAGAAGCCCGAGGAGCGGCCCCAGGTGGTCAGCACCACCTGATCGTTCTGGCGGGCGCGCACGAAGCACAGGCCCTGCTGGCCTTCGCGGAGCCTGCAGTGACGCGGGCACAGGTCGCACTGGATGCGGCCGTCTTCCAGAGCGTGCCAGTAGCGAGTGGGAACCGATGCGGGAATGGTGTGGGAACTGGTCAGTGTAATGTCCTTTCGTAGTAGATGCATTTCCGATGAATCTATGACACCCTTTATGGACCGGGGTTCCCTTTCCGGCGGTGGAGCGCGCGCACTGGAACAGTTCTTCAGGAACAAAAAAACGGCGTTCCAACTCTCGTTGCAACGCCGTTCCGGGTTACTGCTAAAGGCGCCAGGTAGACGGGCGCCCGGCAGGTCTTACTTCTTCTTCAGATCGAAGCGATCCGCGTCCATGACCTTGGACCAGGCCTTGACAAAGTCCTTTACGAACTTCTCCTTGGCGTCGTCCTGGGCATAGACCTCGGACAGGGCCCGAAGCTGTGAGTTGGAGCCGAACACCAGGTCAACCCGGGTGCCGGTCCATTTCACTTCACCGGACTTCATGTCACGGCCTTCGTACACGTCTTCGTCCTTCTCGGAAGGCTTCCAACGGGTATTCAGGTCTGTCAGGTTGACGAAGAAGTCGTTGGTGAGCTTGCCCGGAGTCTTGGTGAAGACACCGTGCTTGGAGCCCTTGTAGTTGGTGTCCAGCACACGCAGACCACCCACCAGAACCGTCATCTCCGGCGCGCTCAGGCGCAGCAGCTGGGCACGGTCCACCAGCAGCTCCTCTTCGGAAACGCTGAACTTGGTGCGGCGGTAGTTCCGGAACCCGTCCGCTTCCGGCTTCATGTGGTCGAAGGCGGGGATGTCGGTCTGGTCCTGGGACGCATCGGTACGACCCGGGTTGAACGGCACCTCGACGTTGTGACCGGCGTCCTTGGCGGCTTTCTCCACGCCAGCGGCGCCCGCCAGCACGATCAGGTCCGCCAGGGACACTTTCTTGTTGCCGGACTGGGCCTTGTTGAAGTCCTGCTGGATGCCTTCCAGGGTCTTCAGTACCTTGGCCAGTTTCTCCGGCTCGTTCACTTCCCAGTCCTTCTGCGGCACCAGGCGTACGCGGGCGCCGTTGGCACCACCACGCATGTCGGAGCCGCGGAAGGTGGAGGCCGACGCCCAGGCGGTGGATACCAGCTCTGACACGCCAAGACCTGACTTCAGCACCTTGTCCTTCAACTCGGCCACGTCCTGCTTGTTGACCAGTCCATGATCCACAGCCGGCACCGGATCCTGCCATACCAGCTCTTCTTTCGGCACTTCCGGGCCGAGGTAGCGGGCCAGCGGACCCATGTCACGATGGGTCAGCTTGAACCAGGCGCGGGCGAAGGCATCGGCAAACTCCTCCGGGTTGTCGCGGAAGTGCTCGGAGATCTTGCGATACTCCGGATCTTCCCGCATGGCCATGTCGGCGGTGGACATCATGATGGGCACGCGCTTGCTGCCATCTTCCGGGTCCGGCGCCATATGTTCTTCTTTCAGACCTTTCGGCTTCCACTGGTGGGCGCCGGCCGGACTCTTGGTCAGTTCCCACTCATAACCCAGGAGCACATCAAAGTAGCTCATGTCCCACTTGGTGGGTGTGGGTGTCCAGGCGCCTTCCAGGCCACTGGTGATGGTGTCACGGCCTTTGCCGCTCTTGTAGTCGCTCAGCCAGCCCAGGCCCTGGTCCTCGATGGGTCCGGCTTCGGGCTCCGGGCCCACATGGGAGGGATCGGCGGCGCCGTGGGTCTTGCCGAAGGTGTGGCCACCGGCGGTCAGGGCCACGGTTTCGTAATCGTTCATGGCCATACGGCCGAAGGTCTCACGGATGTCGTGAGCGGAACCCAGCGGGTCGGGCTCACCGTCCGGACCTTCCGGGTTGACGTAAATCAGGCCCATCTGCACGGCGGCCAGAGGGTTTTCAAGCTCGCGGTCACCGCTGTAGCGCTTGTTGCCCAGCCACTCGCGCTCGGCGCCCCAGTAGATGTCCTCTTCCGGCTGGTAGATGTCGGCGCGGCCACCGGCAAAACCGAAGGTCTTGAAGCCCATGGACTCCAATGCCACGTTACCGGTCAGGATGAACAGGTCCGCCCAGGACAGCTTGTTGCCGTACTTCTTCTTGATCGGCCACAACAGGCGGCGGGCCTTGTCCAGGTTGGCGTTGTCGGGCCAGCTGTTCAGCGGCGCAAAGCGCTGGTCACCGGTGCCGGCGCCACCACGGCCATCACCGACACGATAGGTACCGGCGCTGTGCCATGCCATACGGATAAAGAAGGGACCGTAATGGCCATAATCCGCGGGCCACCAATCCTGAGTGTCGGTCATCAGAGCGGTAAGATCTTTTTTCACTGCCGCCAGGTCGAGCTTCTTGAACTCTTCGGCGTAGTCAAACTCCTCTCCAAGAGGGTTTGCCTTGGGATGATGCTGGTGGAGGATGTTGAGGTTGAGCTGATTCGGCCACCAGTCGTGGTTGCCGGTGCGCTCGTCGGAAAGCTTGGTCCGTGAGCCGTGAATGACCGGGCACTTGCCCGGCGTCTGCATATCGATTTTACCGTCCATCTCTCGTCTCCGTTATAACTGCTTTATTGGTGGGACCGATCGTCGAACTTTGACTATAGAGCAAATTTCCGTGATTAACGAAAAACCTTTTCTATACCATTGCGATAGTGTTTGGCTATTGAGTGGGCACCGTTAGAAGGGTAGCAGACGCACATTGCTGTTGCCTTGCTCAGCTCCAAATACTTACGACTCAGGCCGGTGCGTGGGTGGGCAGGCTCTCGAATCATTGGAGGAACACAACAAACCCCGGCCGGGGCCGGGGGTTGGGAAGGGCTGGGCAGTTTCCTGGAAAGCCCTGCGAGGCCTGTTGGGACGCCTTCAGGGGACCGCTGGCTTCACCGTGCCGCAGCCTTCGCTTCCTTGCCGGCCTTGCCCTTGCCGCCGGCGGTTTTCTTGCCATCCCCGCTTTCCGACCAGCCGGAGTCGGGCTTGAAGCGGTCGCCATGGCGCTTGGCCAGCGTCTCCAGTGAACGCTGGACATCGTCAAAGCCACGCTGACGGGCATAACTCATGGGGCCACCGCGGAAAGGCGCAAAACCGGTGCCGAAGATCATGGCGCCATCCACCAGTTCCTCGTTGTCAATCACCCCTTCCCGCAGGCAGGCCATGCAGGCATTGAGCATCGGCAGCAGCAGGCG
>NZ_JAWVZL010000011.1:0-55697 GCF_033722195.1 Marinobacter sp. | reverse complement strand
GGCACCGAACGCCAGGGCCAGGATGTCCTTGCCAACCAGGACACGGGTCAGTTTGGGGTTATCGCCGGTTTTCATCCTGAAATCCCTTATCCGCGATAGACCTTTTTATCCTGCGCCTTCCGGCCAGCGATGTGAACCCCGGCTGAGCGGTGGTCAGAGCTGGCGGCACAGCTCCATCCAGCGATCGATGCCGGCGCTGCGGTATTTCTGCTTGTGCAGGATGAAATAGAACTGGCGGTCAAAGCGGCGATGCTCCGGCACCGCCAGGGGCACCAGGCTGCCCCGGCGGAAGGCATCCGCCAGGCAGACCCGGGACAAACAGCCGATGCCCAGGTTGGCTTCCACCGCCCGCTTGATGGCCTCGGTATGCTCCAGCTCCAGCAGGATTTCCAGGTCCGGAAGCAGGCCGTGCATGCCGCGCTCGAACGTCTGGCGGGTGCCGGAGCCGGGCTCCCGCATGATCCAGGTGGCCTGGCGCAACTGCTCGTCACTGAGTTGCTCCGCCCCGGCCAGGGGGTGCTGGGGATGGCAGAACACCACCAGTTCATCGCCACGCCAGGGAATGACGTCCAGCTCCGGCGATTGCAGCTCCCCCTCGATCAGGCCGATATCCAGCTCGAAATCACTGACCCGCTCGGCGATGGTGCGCGTATTGGCAACTTCCAGGGAAACCCGGGCGTGGGACTGGGTTTTCATGTATTCGGCCATGACGCCGACCGCCAGGTAGTTGCCGATGGTAAGGGTGGCGCCGACCTTCAGGGCCCCGGCCTCGGTGTGTTTGGCCAGTGCCTGCTCAAGCTCCCGGGCCTGGGCCAGCAGTGCTTCCACCTGGGGCCGGAACAGCCTGCCGAGCTCGTTGAGCTGGAGCCGCTTGCCGACCCGGTCGAACAGCTGGATGTCGAACTGGGCCTCCAGTTCCTTCAGGGCGCTGCTGGCGGCGGACTGGGACATGGCCAGGGCCGCGGCGGCTTTGGTAATGTTCTGGGTGTGGGCGGCCGCCAGGAAGACTTCCAGTTGTCGGAAGGAGTAACGCATAATCGATTTAACCGAATAAGGTTATGAAAATATCCCATTTTGTCGATAGGTTAATCTCGCGTTATCATACGATCAACTTTTAATCAGCAATTTCTGATTCTCACGTTCTGGAAAAGGCGACACCATGAGCAACATGAACACTGAAAAAGTAACCAGTGTCCGGCACTGGAACGACACCCTGTTCAGTTTCACCACCACGCGGGACCCGGGATTCCGGTTCAAGAACGGTCATTTCACCATGATCGGCCTGGAAACCGACGGCAAACCGCTGATGCGCGCCTACAGTATCGCCAGCGCCAATTATGAGGAGGAGCTTGAGTTCTTCTCCATCAAGGTCCAGGACGGCCCGCTGACCTCTCGCCTGCAGAAGATCGAGGTGGGTGACGAGATCCTGGTGAGCCGCAAGCCCACCGGTACCCTGGTGCTGGATCATCTGCTGCCCGGCCGTAACCTTTACCTGATCAGCACCGGCACCGGCCTGGCGCCGTTCCTCAGCATCATCAAGGACCCCGAAGTCTACGAGCAGTTCGACAAGGTCATCCTGACCCATGGCGTGCGCTATGTCTCCGAGCTGGCCTACCAGAAGGACATCGACGACCTGCCCAACAACGAGTTCTTCGGCGAGATGGTGCAGGGCAAGCTGGTGTACTACCCCACCGTCACCCGGGAAGATTTCCGCAACCAGGGCCGGCTCACCGACCTGATGGAAAACGGCAAGCTGATGAAGGACCTGGGCCTGCCGGAATTCAACCTGGAGGACGACCGCTTCATGATCTGCGGCAGCCCCAGCATGCTGAAAGACACCTGCGCCATCCTCGACCGGCAGGGCTTCAAGGAAGCCCGCCACGGTGACCTGGGTCACTACGTGATCGAGCGGGCGTTCGTGGAAAAATAGCCCTGGCGCCCACGCTTAACCAGTGAATGCAGGAACCCCGAGGCGCGAGCTTCGGGGTTTTTTGTTCGGGAGAAAACAATGGTCATGACGGTCGGTGTCGACGGCTGCCGGGCCGGCTGGTTCTGGGTCAGCCAGACTGAGGGGAGGCTGGCGCAGGGCGTTGCGCCGTCCATCACCGATCTCATGGCTGCGCTGCCGCCGGACAGTCGCGTGTTCATCGACATTCCCATCGGCCTGCTGGATGGCGGCAGTGAAGGCAGGCAATGCGACCGGGAGGCCCGGCGCCTGCTCGGGCCCGGCCGTGGCTCCTCGGTGTTTCCGGCGCCTTACCGGCCGGTGCTGGCGGCCGCCAGCGACGATGAGGCCAAACGCATCAGCCTGGCGGTCAGTGGCCGCATGCTGAGCAAACAGGCCTACTACATCAGCCCGAAGATCCGCGAGGTGGACGATTACCTGGCCGCCAATCCGGGGCGCGCCGGCCAGTTGCGGGAGGTGCATCCGGAACTGGCGTTCTGGAGTCTGAATGCCGGGCGGGCCATGGCCCACGGCAAGAAAACCCGCGCCGGTTTCGAGGAGCGCCGTGATCTGTTGGCGCGCTATCTGCCCCAGGCACCCGCCCTGATCGACCAGGCCCTGACCGGTCACAGGCGCCGGGACCTGGCCCGTGACGATATCCTCGACGCCCTGGTGAACCTGGTCCTGGCCAGCCTGCCGCAAACCCGTCTCCAGAGCCTGCCGGCGGTCCCGCCGAGGGACAGCCGGGGGCTGAGGATGGAGATCCTGTCATTACGGGACAATTGTGAGGTTTTGTAAGTCCGGGTAACGCAATGTAGGAACGAGCCCGCCCGTCCATTCGTCGGTTCTGGTGTAACCACTGATCGCAACCCACATGGACGACAACAATGAACAAAAAGCGTTTGACGATTCCGGGCCTGCTGACCACCCTGCTGCTGTCCGGCTGCCTGCCCAGTGCTGACGGCGTGTCGCCGTTCCGGGGCAATGTCGGTGCGGACAATGCCGGCAAGACCCACTACCAGGCCCAGGTGCGCCGCACCTCCTTCGGGATTCCCCACATCGAGGCCCGGGACTTTGCCAGCATGGGCTACGCCTACGGCTATGTGCAGGCCGAGGACAACCTGTGCCTGCTGGCGGAGGATACCCTGACCATACGTGGCCTGCGTTCACGCTACCTGGGGGCGGAGGGACGCTACACCATTCCCTCCAATGGCGCCGCCACCAGCAATCGCGAGGCGGACTTCTTCTGGCGCAGCGTGGCTACTGACGAGGCCACTGCTCCGCTGAGGCTGAACAGCGATCCTGAAGTGCTCGAAGCCTCCCAGGGCTATGTCGACGGCTTCAATCGTTACCTGGAAGAGATCCGGGAAGGCAAGCATCCGGATCGCCACCTTGCGTGCCGGGACCAGGACTGGCTGATGCCCATCGAGACGGCTGACATGTATCGGCGCTATTTCCGGCTGGCGGTGCTGGCCAGCTCCTCGGTGTTCGTGGACGGCATCGCCAAGGCCGCGCCGCCGCTGCCCGGCGAGGGCAATGGCGAGGTCTCAGCCGAGGCCATCCTGGACCAGCTGGAGGCTGCCACCGGCGGAGACACCGGCTCGCTGCCGTTTCCACTGGGTGACGAGCTGCCGATCGGCAGCAACATGTACGGCATCGCGGACGGAGCCAGTCGCACTGGCGAGTCCATGCTCTTTGGCAACCCGCATTTTCCTTGGGAGAAGACCGAGCGCCTGTACCTGGCGCACCTGAAAGTGGGGGAGGACACCGAGATCATGGGGGCGGCGCTCTATGGTCTGCCAGCCGTGTTGATCGGTTTCAACGACAAGCTGGCCTGGAGCCACACCGTCTCCACCGCTTACCGCTTCACCCTTTACGAGCTGACCCTGAACCCGGCCGATCCCACCCAGTACCTGTTCGAGGGTGAGTTCATCGAGATGCAGCCGCAGGAAATCACCATCGAGGTGCTGTTGCCCGACGGCAGCATCGAAACCGAGACCCGCACACTCTACCGTTCCCACTACGGGCCCATGCTGGAGTTCGAGGCGGCCGGTGTCCCTGTGCTGAACTGGACGTCGGCCAAGGCCTATACCCTGCGGGACGCCAACGCCGAAAACGACCGGCTGCTGAACCAGTTCTTCCGCTGGAACCAGGCCGACAGCTTTGAGGACTTCGTCGAGCTGCACGCCAGCGTGCTCGGGGTGCCCTGGGTCAACACCGTGGCCACAGGGCCCGGCAAGCCGGCCTACTACGGCGATGTGACGGTAGTGCCCAATGTGCCGGATAGCAAGGCCCAGGCCTGCGCCACCGGTCTGTCACCGGTATTCGACCAGCTGGCACCGGGGCTGCCCCTGCTGGATGGCGCCCGCGCCGACTGTGCCTGGGACAGTGACCCGGATGCGCCCGCAGCAGGTATCTTCGGGGCCGGCAACCTGCCCACCCTGGTGCGCGATGACTGGGTCCACAACTGCAATGACAGTTACTGGCTCAGTAACCCCGCCCAGCCCCTGACAGGCTTTGCCGCCATCATCGGCGATGAGGGCACCGCCCGTAGTCTGCGCACCCGCAAGTGCATGCAGCAGGTGATCCAGCGCCTGGACGGCAGCGACGGCCTGCCGGGTGCCACCGGCTTTGACCTGGCCAACCTGCAGCAGGTGGTGCTGGACAGCTCTCTGATGTCCGAACAGCTGGCCCGCCAGACGGTGCTGGACAATCTCTGCCTCCTGCCCGGCCTGGTGGCCACGGATGGCAGTCTGGTGGCCACTGGCGAAGCCTGCGCGGTGCTGGCTGGCTGGGATGGCAGCCACAATCTGGACTCGGTGGGTGGCCATATCTGGCGCGAGTTCTGGCGGGACATCGACGCCCTGCCGGTACCATCCCCCACAAAATGGCTGCAACCGTTCAGTGCCAGCGACCCGGTCAACACCCCGGCCCGCCTGAATCCGGCCGACCCCCTGGTGACCGCGGCCTTTGCCGATGCCATACAGCGGGTGGAGGCATCGCCGTTCGACTTCGATACCGCCATGGGGGAGATGCAGGTCAGCGGCATTCACGACAGGGCGATACCGGTATTCGGAGGCGAGGGCTTTGAAGGTGCCTTCACCATCGCCAGCTCCAGGGGCAGCGATTTCGTCTCTGCCGGTTATCCGGTCCGCTACGGTAACAGCTACATCCAGACGGTCACCTGGGACGCGCAGGGTCAGCCGGTGGCCGAGGGTTTTGTCACCTATTCCCAGGCCACCGACCCGGCCTCGCCGTATTTCAGCGATATGACCGAGCAATACGCTCGCAAGGAATGGATCCGCTTCCCCTTCACCGAGTCCGATATCCGGTCGGATCCGCAGCTGGTGGAATTCCGGCTCAACGCCATCAAGCGTTGACCTGAGGCGGCGGGCTGTGGGAGCTTTTCGTTTGCCCACGCCCGCTTGCGTCACCGGAGGTGCCATGAAATATATGTTCGAAGTCCACATCAAGCCCGGTCACAGTGCCGAACAATACGCCGACGCCTGGGTGCGGGCCAGTGAGCTGATCCAGCGTGCCCCCGGTGCCCGGGGCACCGAACTGCACCGCAAGATCGGCGACCCCAATGTCCTGGTGGCCATTGCCCACTGGGACAGCAAGGCGGACCGGGACGCCATGGAAGCGCGGCCCAATGAGCGTATCAAGGAGATCATCCGCAGCGCTTCGCACGTCTGCGATATCCGGCCCATAGGCGAGTTTGACGATCCGGAATGGGTGGTGACGCCCGACCGGGCGGCGCCGGAGTCCTGACTGAGCTGGCTGTCATGCCAATGACTTGGTGGCATGGAACCCTGAGCGGCTGACGGCACTTGTGGAGCAACAACGATGACTGGAAACCAGGCGATACCATTCCGTGAGGCGCTGGCGGTGTGGTGGCGTATCGGCCTGTTGAGTTTTGGCGGCCCCGCCGGCCAGATCGCGCTCATGCACCGGATCATCGTGGATGAGAAGCGCTGGCTGGACGAACCCCGTTTCCTCCATGCCCTCAACTACTGCATGTTGCTGCCCGGCCCCGAGGCCCAGCAGCTGGCAACCTATGTGGGCTGGTTGCTGCACGGGGTACGGGGCGGGTTGGTGGCGGGCCTGTTGTTCATCCTGCCGGGGGCGCTGCTGATCCTGGCGCTGTCCTGGCTCTACGTGCTGTTGGGCGGCGTCAGCCTGGTGGCGGGGCTGTTCGTGGGGCTCAAGGCCGCGGTGCTGGCCATCGTGGTGCAGGCGCTGATCCGGATTGGGGGCAGGGCGCTCAACGGGGTCCTCAAACCTCTGCTGGCGGTGGCGGGCTTCCTGGCCCTGTTCGTCTTCGACCTGCCGTTCCCGCTGGTGGTGCTGGGGGCCGGGCTGATCGGTTTCGCCGGTGCCCGCTGGTTTGCTCGCGCCCCGGCCGGCAGCGCCGAACCTGCGCCCGCAGTGGTGCTGCGTCCCGGTACCCGCAGGGCCGCCCTGGTCTGCCTGGGGCTCTGGCTGGCCACCGTGTTCGGCCTGCTGGCTGTGCTGGGGCCGGACAGCGTGTTCAGTGATATCGCCGTATTCTTCTCCAAGATGGCCATGGTGACCTTTGGTGGCGCCTACGCCGTGCTGGCCTACGTGGCCCAGCAGGGGGTAGAAAGCTTCGGCTGGCTGCAGCCGGGGGAGATGCTCGATGGCCTGGGCCTGGCGGAAACCACGCCGGGGCCGCTGATCCTGGTGACCCAGTTCGTCGGTTTCCTGGCGGCCTTCCGCGAGGCCGGCGCCGGCGGCAGTCTGCTGCTGGCCACCCTGGGCGCCGGCCTGACCACCTGGGTGACCTTCCTGCCCTGTTTTCTCTGGATCTTCGCCGGCGCGCCCTATGTGGAAAAACTCCGCGGCCACCGGGCGCTGTCGGCGGCGCTGGCGGCCATTACAGCCGCAGTGGTGGGGGTGATCGCCAATCTGGCGCTGTGGTTCGCGATCAACGCCCTGTTCGATACTCAGCGCGAGGTCACGGTGGCCGGACTTGGATTGCAACTGCCGGAGCCGGGCAGCGTGGATCTGACCACACTGGCCATCGCGGTGGTGGCGTTTGTGCTGGTATTCGGGCTGCGGCTCGGCATCCTGCCCCTGCTGGCCAGCTGCGCCCTGTTGGGAATGGGGTCGGCGCTGCTGGCGAGCTAATCGCCGTGACGTCGGCCATAGTATTTGGCCAGGGGCGCGGCGCTGACACCGTGAACCAGCAGGGAGGCGGCCACCAGCAGGCTGGCGCCGACCCAGACGCTGTGGTCGCCGGTCTCCCGATGCACCAGCATGGCGTAGAACAGGGCGGACACCCCGATGGGTCCGAACCAGCCTGCCAGCAGGGCCACCGGCCAGTCCCGCCAGGGCCCGATGCCCGGCCGCAACAGCAGGATGACCGGCAGCCGGCGCAGCGCCAGTATCGACAGCACCAATGCCGGTCCGGCCCAGCCCAGGGCCAGCCAGTCCCGCCAGGGAATCATCAGGCCCACCAGCATGAACACCGGCAGGGTGAAGAACAGGTTCACCGCCTCCTGCACCCGGGCCTCCTCGCTTCGCTCTTTGCCACCGACCTGCTGGTCGAAAGCGATGCCGGTGGCGAACACCGCCAGGATGCTGTCGGTGCCCAGGGCCTTGGCGCCACCCAGGGCCAGGACGGTGAGCGCCAGGGTGGTCACCAGAAAGGAGGGCTGATCGATCAGGTCGCGGGCCTCCGCCAGGCGCAGGGCGGTGCCCGCCAGCCAGCCGAGGATGGCGCCCAGCACCACCGCAACGACCACTTGCCACAGCAGGACATGGAGCAGCCAGTCCTGCAGGGGTGCATTGGCGCTGCCCAGCAAAAGGATGGGCAGCATGACCAGTGGCAGGGCAAGACCGTCATTGAGGGCCGATTCGGCAGACAGGGTGTGGCGGAAACGGCCCGGCAGGTTGCCGGTGGCAACGCCGCCGGTGACGATGGAACTGGCCACCACCGGGTCGGTGGCACAGACCGCGGCGCCCAGCATCAGCGCCGTCATCAGGGTCAGGTCCAGTACCCCAAAGGCCAGACCGCTGCTGGCCAGCCACATCAGCGGCATACCCAGGGCCAACAGCAGGATCAGGGAGCGGCCCTGGCGGAATACGAAGCGCGGGGGAAGGCGCAGGGCGATACCCATCAGGCTCACCCCCAGCGTCAGGCGGGCGGCCTGCTCGAGGATAGCCATCTCGTCGCCCCAGCGGGCGGGGTCGAGCCAGCCCAGTACTGGTCCGGCCATGACCCCCACCAGGAAGGCCAGCAGGGGCGGTGACAGCACACTGCGGTTCAGAAGCCGGGAGACCAGGCCCATTGCCAGCACGGTGGCACCCACCAGCGCCAGGGCAATGTTGAGCTCGGTCATGGTCACAGCCTCCTAAAGTCCGGATTCGCCAGTTTGTACACCTACAGAGGCAGACATGGCCGCGGACCGGGAAACTTCAAGGGTTGGCGGTCGCCAACCCCAAGCCGGCAACCACCACGCGGTTGCGACCGTCCTGCTTGGCCCGGTAGAGCGCGGCATCGGCCTTGCGCAGCAGATCTTCCTTGTTTTCGCCCTGGCCGGGAAAGCTGGCGATGCCTATGGAGATGGTGATGGTGCCCACGGCCCGACCGTGGTGCTCCAGATCCAGGGCTGCCACCCGCTGGCGCAGTTCCTCGGCGCGGTTCACGGCGGTCTCGGTATCGGCGCCTGGCATCACCAGCAGGAACTCCTCGCCCCCCATGCGGCAGGGAATGTCGGAGGTGCGCACGGTGCTGGTGATCAGTGTGCCCAGGCGTTTGAGCACCAGGTCGCCGGCATCATGGCCGAAGCGGTCGTTGAACGACTTGAAGTGGTCGGCGTCGATGGCCACCACCGACAGCGGCGCGCCGCTGCGCTGGCTCTGGGCCAGCTCACGATCCAGGGTGGCTTCAAGGTAGCGACGGTTGAACAGACCGGTGAGCGGGTCCTGGATGGACTGGGCACGGAGCTCCTGTGCCAGCCGAAGGTTGCTGAGGGACAGCGCCAGGAGGTCAGCTATTTTGTGGGCCACCCGCAGCTCCTCGGCAGTGATACTGCCGCGGGCGGCACCCCGGGGCAGGGCCAGGTAAAGGCTGCCGAAGCTCTCGTCGCGGCTCATCAGGGGAATGCAGGCGCTGGCCTGCACCTCGGTCTCGGAAACATGACGGCAAAAGACCTCCACCGAATGAGTGTCGGCGCAATGGGAGCGCCCCACCCGTAGGGCCCGGCAATCCACCGGCGCGAAAATCTGCTGGGGCTGGTGCTCCAGGCCCCAGATCTCCACCGCTTCCGCCAGGTTACGGGAGGGCACGATGGCGTAAAGCGCGCCGCTGAACTCGGGGAGCAGCAGGCGGCAGGTTCGGGCGGCGGCGACATAGCCCTCGGCCGGGTTCTGGGACGAGGTCAGCATGGCCTGAAAACGCTCCAGGGCCTCAGACTCGGCGCGGGTGGCTCCCAGCTCTGCGGCCATCTGATTGAAGCTCTGGGCCAGGGTGCCCAACTCGTCGGAGCGCTTGACCTCGATGCGCGCCTCCAAGTCGCCCCGGGCTACCCGACGGGCGCCAACCCGCAGGGCTGCCAGGCTCTTGAGGGTTTCAGACTGCATCAGGTAGAGCATCACGAAGCCCAGCAGCACACTGGCGACCGGCAGTATCAGGGCCAATCGCTCTACGGACAGCATATGGGCACGATTTTCCGCTGACAGTTCTGCCAGTCGGTTTTCCTCCCGCTCGATGGAGTCCGCCAGCTCGGCGCGGATTTCATCGATCAGTACCTTGCCCGCCCCGGAGGAGATAATCGCAACCGCCTGGTTCTCCGCTTCCATGGCCTGATAGGTCAGGGACTGCAAGCGGTCATGGAGCCGCTCTGCCAGGGCCCGGGCCTCCAGCTCCGCAGCCTGGGAGCCGGTGTGAGCGGTCTGGATGAACAGATTGCGGAACTTCTCGGCATCCGCCATCACCTCTGACCAGGCAGCTGCGTTGGCGGTGTTTGCGCTGACGCGGGCGGCGGCCGCGACGGTTTCGAGGAATTCGTCCAGGCCCGGCAGCAGACTCGTGCTGGTGCTGGCAGGTTCGGAGGTCTGTAGGGCGTCCCAGAAAGTGTCGAGCTGGTGCAGAGCGTTAAAGCCCCTGGACATGAGCTGATCGGGCGCTTGCTGGCGGGCGGCAATGATGGGTCTGGCCACGGTCTCCAGCCAGCGCTGGAACAGCTCGTCGACTCTGTCCACGGTAGCCTGGCTGTCCGGCGACAGCGCCAGCCAGTTGCCGGTGGACGCCGAAAACTGGGCCTGAGCCTGGTGGTAGGGCTCCAGGAATTCCAGTTTGCCGGTGATCACGTAACCGCGCTCACTGGTCTCCGCCGCCAGCACGGCATTCAGGGTGTCCTGGCGCAGTGCAATGGTGCGGATGCTGCGCTGGACGTCGGCGGACTCCTCCAGCGCGGTTTCCAGGCTCTGGTACACCGCCCATGACGACAGCAGGATCAGCACCAGCGGCAGGGCCGCGCCGATCAACAATTGAGCTCTGAGGGGGGTGTGGCGCCAGAATTTGAGGCGATAGGGGGAAGGAGCCATAACGTTCTTGTCTAAAGCATTGAATACGGATTCAAAGCAATGCTAGCACGGTCGAAAAAGATGTATCGTAAGAGAATGTACTACCGGAAAGATGTGACCATGACATATCCGGCCCGGGGTCACCAATGCCCGCCGGGCCAGATGCGCCGGTGGACCCGGCGGGGAGGATCAGCTCCCGGGCTGCTCCGGCAGTGGCTGGCGGCGCTTTTCCTCTGCCCGACGCATCAGGTACCAGGCAATGAACGCCACCAGCGACACCACCAGGATAATCAGCGTGGCCAGGGCGTTGATCTTGGGGGAGACCCCGAGCCGCACCGAGGAGAACACCACCATTGGCAGGGTGGTGGCGCCCGGACCGGACACGAAGCTGGCAATCACCAGGTCATCCAGGGACAGGGTGAAGGCCAGCAGCCAGCCGGACACCAGCGCCGGCAGGATCACCGGCAGGGTGATGATGAAGAAGGTCTTCAGCGGCGTGGCGCCCAGATCCATGGCGGCCTCCTCGATGGAGCGGTCCACCTCCCGCAGCCGTGCCGCCACCACCACCGCCACGTAGGCGCTGCAGAAGGTGGTGTGGGCGATCCAGATAGTGCTCATGCCCCGGTCCGCCGGCCAGCCGGTGAGCTCGGCCATCTGCACGAACAGCAGCAACAGTGACAGCCCGGTGATGACTTCCGGCATCACCAGCGGTGCGGTGATCATGCTGGACAGCAGGGTGCGGCCCCGCATGCGGCGGAAGCGGGTCATCACCAGGGCCGCCAGAGTGCCGATACAGACCGCCATGGACGCGGAGTAGAAGGCAATCCGAAGGCTCATCCAGACCGCCGACAGGATCTGCTGGTCGCGGAACAGGGCGCCGTACCACTCGGTGGAGAAGCCTCCCCAGACCGACACCAGCCGGGAGGCATTGAAGGAGTAGGCCACCAGGATGAACATGGGCAGGTAAAGGAACAGCAGTCCCACCACCAGTACGAAGCGGGAGAAACGGATCTTGCGCAGGCTAGCCATTCTTTTCCATCTCCCGAGCCTGGAAACGGTGGAACAGGATGATGGGCACCAGCAGCAGTGCCAGCATCACGATCGCCAGGGCGGAGGCCACCGGCCAGTCACGGTTGCTGAAGAATTCCTCCCACAGCACCTTGCCGATCATCAGGGTATCCGGGCCGCCCAGCAGTTCCGGGATCACGAACTCGCCCACCGCCGGGATGAACACCAGCATGGCGCCGGCAATAATGCCGCCTTTTGACAGCGGCAGGGTAATGGTCCAGAAGGTCTTGAAGGCCCGCAGCCCGAGGTCTGAAGCTGCCTCCAGCAGGCGGGTGTCCAGCTTCACAAGGTTGGCGTAGATGGGCAGGATCATGAACGGCAGGTAGGCGTAGACAATCCCGAGAATCACCGCGAAGTTGGTGTTCAGCATTTTCAGGGGCTGCTCGATCAGGCCCAGCCAGAGCAGCAGGTTGTTGAGCAGGCCCTGGTTGCCGAGGATCCCCATCCAGGCGTAGACCCGGATCAGGAACGAGGTCCAGGACGGCATCATCACCAGCAACAGCAGCACCAGCTGGGTCCGCGCCGGTGCCCGGGCGATGGCGTAGGCCATGGGGTAGCCGATCAGCAGGCACACCACGGTGGCCAGGAAGGCGATCTTCAGGGATCCCCAGTAGGCAGCGACGTAGAGGCTGTCGGACAGCAGGAACAGATAGTTGCCAAAGTTGATGACGATGGACAGGCTGTCGTTGACGAAATTGAACACCGGCTGATAGGGCGGTATCGCGATCACCGCGCTGGAGAAACTGATCTTCAGCACCAGCGCAAACGGCAACAGGAAGAACAGCGACAGCCACAGGAACGGAATGCCGAATACCGTCAGCGGACTGGCGAGGCGCTTTCGCAGGACCCGCAGCAGGGTTGCCCCGGTCATTCCCAGAGCACCATGGGGCTGTCGGCGGACCAGGATACGAACACCGGGTCACCCCAGGTGGGGCGCTCGGCCCGGCGCTCGCTGTTGACCATGCTGGCCTGCACCCGCTTGCCGTTGGCAAGGGTCACGAAATAGTTGGAGACCCCGCCCAGGTAGGCGATGTCCTGCACCACGCCGGCGCTCCAGTTGTGCTCGCCCTCGGGCTGCTCCCGGCTGATCAGGATCTTCTCCGGTCGCAGCGCGATCATGGCCTCGGTGGTCTCGGCGGGGGTGGTGACGCCCCGGTCGATGAACACCGGGGTGTCCAGCTCGGCGCTGGCCAGGGTCAGGCTGTCGGCCTCGTCCGCCAGGATGCTGGCGGTAAAGATGTTCACTGAGCCCACGAATTCCGCCGTCATGCGGCTGTTGGGACTCTCGTAGATGTCCATGGGGGAGCCGGTCTGGGCGATCCAGCCATGGGACATTATGGCAATCCGGCCGGCCATGGTCATGGCCTCCTCCTGGTCGTGGGTCACCATCAGGCAGGTGACGCCCACTTTCTCGATGATGTCCACCACCTCAAGCTGCATCTCGGTGCGCAGTTTCTTGTCCAGTGCGCCCATGGGCTCGTCCAGCAGCAGCAGCTTGGGCCGCTTGGCGAGGGAGCGGGCCAGCGCCACGCGCTGTTGCTGGCCGCCGGAAAGCTGGGCCGGGCGGCGCTTGGCGTAGGCTTCCATTTTCACCAGCCGCAGCATCTCGGTGACGCGCTGGCGGATCTCCGCCTTGGGCAGGCGGTCCTGTTTCAGGCCCATGGCAATGTTCTGCTCCACCGTCATGTGGGGAAACAGGGCATAGGACTGGAACATCATGTTGGTGGGCCGCTGGTACGGAGGCAGCCCGGTAATGTCCTGGCCATCCAGGATGATGCGACCCTGGTCCGGCGTCTCGAAGCCGGCCAGCATCCTCAGCAGTGTCGACTTGCCGGAACCCGAGCCGCCCAGCAGGGCAAAGATCTCGCCCCGGTGCAGCGTCAGGCTGACGTTGTCCACCGCCAGGGTGGAATCAAAGGATTTGCTCACGCCCTCGATCCGCAACAGCACCTGATCGGTGGCAGCGGCGGCGGGCATGGCGGGCGTGCCTGTTGGTGCGGGCATCGGCCGGGTCTCCAGTACAGCGGATCGAAAGTTCAGAAAAAGGGGCGGCCAGGCCGCCCCTGGTGTGCCGCGATCAGCGGCCGGATTTGACGCTGGTCCAGGTCCGGGTCACCAGACGCTGGGTGTCCATCGGCCGGCCTTCCATGATGTAGAGCTTCTTCATCACTTCGTCGGACGGGTAGATGGAGCTGTCGCTCAGGATCTCGGGACTGACGAACTCGTTGGCCGGCTTGTTGGGGTTGGCGTACCAGACGTAGTTGGTCACATCGGCGATGATCTCCGGACGCATCAGGAAGTTCATCAGCTTGTGGGCGTTGGCGGCATTGGGCGCACCCTGGGGGATGGTCATCATGTCAAACCACAGGGCAGCACCTTCCTTGGGAATGGTGTACTTGATGACGTTGCCATTGCCGGCTTCCTCGGCCCGTGCGGCGGCCTGCAGGATGTCGCCGGAATAACCGGCCGCCACGCAGATGTCGCCATTGGCCAGGTCCGCGATGTAACGCGAGGAATGGAAGTAGGTGACATTCGGGCGGATGGCGGCAATCACTTCACCGGCCTTGGCAATGTCGGCGGCGTCGTTGCTGTTGGGGTTCAGGCCCACATAGGCCAGCGCAGCCCGCAGCATTTCCTCACCGGAATCCAGCATGGTGATGCCACAGCCGCCGGCCGCCAGCTTGGCGGTCACGGTGGGGTCGAACACCAGTGCCCAGGAGTCCACCGGCGCGCTGTCACCGAGGATGGCCTTGATGCGGCCTTCGTTGTAGCCGTAGCCGTTGGTACCCCAGAGGTAGGGCAGGGAGAAGGTGCTGCCGGGGTCGACCTTCTGCAGGTCGTCCATCAGGTCCGGGTTCAGGTTCACCATGTTCGGCAGCTGGCTGTGGTCCAGCTTGACGAAGGCGTTGGCGGAGATCTGCTTGCTGACGTAGTGGTTGGAGGGCACCACCAGGTCATAGCCGGAACGGCCGGACAGCAGGGCCGCTTCCAGGGTCTCGTTACTGTCGTAGACGTCATAGATGACCTGGATGCCGGTTTCGGCGGTGAACTTTGCCAGAGTGTCCTCGGCAATATAGTCCGACCAGTTGTAGACACGCACCTCTTCGGCCGCCTGGGCGGTCGCGGTGCTCAGGCCCAGCGCCACGGCGGCGGCAAGAGCGGTTTTTTCAAAGGATTTGATCATGGTTTGCCTCTCGGGGTCAGAATTGAAAAAAACCAAAAAACACCACGGGTGTTGCCAACTGTTCGGACCGAACAGATCTGTTCATAGCGGCGCGGTCAGCGCCCGCCATCAAGACACGGTTACAACCACGCCTGCCCGCCCCCGCCCGGCTCGAAGGCCGTTCAGGGAAGGGAGAATTGGGGCAGGTCGCGTTCAATTGGAGCAGACACGCTGGCGCTGGCGGGCCGCACAGGCCTCGCCGAACGCACGTAACAGGGCGCGGTAGAACGGATAGTCGCCTACCTCGTGGCAGGGGTGCCACTGCCATTCCGGGTGCCACTGCACCGCCAGCACGAAGGTATCCGGCTGGGCCAGGGAGAAGGCTTCCACCAGACCGTCCTCGGCCACCGCCTCCACCTGCAGGCCGGGGGCCAGGTCGCGGACACCCTGTTCGTGCAGGGAGTTGACGTACACCGGTTCCGGGCTGTCCCAGATGCCCGCCAGGTGCCCGCCAGGCAGGATGCGAATGGTATGACCCTGGCTGTAGCGCTGGGCCAGCGGCGCCTGCTTGTCTTCCCGGTGTTCCAGGAAGCGCCCCTGGGTATGGAGCTTCTGGTGGAGGCTGCCGCCCAGGGCCACGTTCATTTCCTGGAAGCCCCGGCAGATGCCCAGCACCGGCACGCCGGCGGCCACGGCGGCCCGGATCAGCGGCAGGGTGGTGGCGTCACGCTTGGGATCGTGTTCGGTGCCGGGCTCGCTGCCTTCACCACGATAATGGTGGGGCTCGATGTTGGAGGGCGAGCCGGTCAACAGGATGCCGTCCAGACGCTCCACCAGCTGGGTCAGGGGCAGACCCGCTCCCAGGGCCGGGATGGCCACGGGTATGCCGCCAGCCCCCTCGGCGACGGCACGGGTGTACTTCTCGCCGACGGTAAAAATGGGGTGCTGGCCATCGGCGTGATGGCTGCAGGCACTGATACCGATCAGGGGAAAAGCCGCCTCGACAGGGCGAGCGGACGGTTGCGTAACCACCAATAACGAACTCCATCAAAGCGCTTGGTCTGGAGAGCCGCCAACGGGCTCCCGGGTAATCCGCAACAGACGTCTGCAAAGGGTCTACAGGACGTTCCCTGGTCAGGAAACACGCAATATCTATCACGCGTTGAACCCCTGCGCCAGCGATTTTTCCGGACCGGGTTTACGACATGTGCGTATCTTGCAAAAGTGCCCGAAAAACAGGATAAAGGAGCGTTAGGAAGTCCCTGATTCCCGTGCCCGTTTCGATCCTTCACGGGCGGGCGGGGGAGTCCGGCCATACCCTGTGCCGACGCAAGCGGCGACAGTCCGAATTTGAGGCAAGAAGGCTTTTCCTATGGGTTCTGGTTCCGCGAGCGCCGACGCGTTCCTTCAGGCGCATCCCGAACTGCAGTTCGTCGATCTGCTGATTCCGGATATCAACGGCATCGTTCGCGGTAAGCGGGTGGACCCCTCGGCACTGGCGAAGGTGTTCGAGCGGGGTATCGCCCTGCCAGCTTCCATCTTCGCCCTCAATATCCAGGGCACCACCGTCGAGGAAACCGGCCTGGGCCTGGACATCGGCGAAGCCGACCGGGTGTGCCTGCCCATCGACGGCACCCTCACCATGGAACCCTGGCAGAAGCGGCCCACCGGCCAGCTGTTGCTGACCATGTACGAGCTGGACCGGGAAACGCCGTTTTTCGCCGACCCCCGGGTGGTTCTGCAGAACATCGTCAAGCGCTTCGAGGAGCTGGAGCTGACGCCGGTGGCGGCCTATGAGCTGGAGTTCTACCTGATCGACCAGGAGAACCTCTCGGGCCGGCCCCAGCCCCCCAAGTCACCCATTTCCGGCAAGCGCCCGGCCGGAACCCAGGCCTATTCCATCGACGACCTGGACGAGTACGCCGAATTCCTGGCGGATGTGCTGGACGCCGCCCACGAGCAGGATCTGCCGGCGGATGCCCTGGTGGCCGAATCGGCGCCTGGCCAGTTCGAGGTCAACCTGCATTACGTCAACGATGCGGTTCGGGCCTGCGACCACGCCACTCTGCTCAAGCGCCTGATCAAGAACATGGCCTACGACCATGAGATGGATACCACCTTCATGGCCAAGCCCTACCACGACCAGGCGGGCAGCGGTATGCACCTGCATGTCAGTCTGCTGGACAAGGACGGCCGTAACGTGTTTGCCGGCGACGCCGAGCAGCCCAACCAGATGCTGCGGTGGGCCATCGGCGGCCTGATCGCCACCATGAACGACGCCATGGCGCTGTTCTGCCCCAACATCAACTCCTACCGGCGGTTCAGCCCGGAGTACTACGTCTCCAGCGCGCCCACCTGGGGTGTGGACAATCGCACCGCGGCCCTTCGCCTTCCCGGTGGTGACCCCCAGGCGCTGCGCATCGAGCACCGGGTGGCCGGTGCCGACGCCAACCCCTATCTGCTGATGGCGGCGGTACTGGCGGGTATCCATTACGGCATTTCCAACCGCATCGAGCCGCCCCCGGTGACCGTGGGCAACGCCCATGAGCAGCATGAGGCCAGCCTGGTGAACAACCTGCGGGACGCCCTGCGGGAGCTGAGCCAGTCCAGGGTCATGGCGGACTACCTGGGTTCACGCTTCCTCGATGTGTTCGTGGCCTGCAAAGAGAACGAGATCACCGAGTTCGAAAGGACCATCTCCGATCTCGAGTACCTGTGGTACCTCCACACGGTCTGAGCCCTGGCTGCCGATGACCGGCCTGACAAACAAACGGCGCCTCGAGGGGCGCCGTTTGTTTTGGACTGCATTGAATGGGGTTCCATGGCAGGGTCTTGCCGGAAGACGGCTAGTCCAGCATCAGCCAGGTGGCCTTCAATTCGGTGTACTTGTCGAACGCGTGCACCGATTTGTCCCGACCGTTGCCGGACTGCTTGAAACCGCCAAAGGGCGCGGTCATGTCGCCGCCGTCGTAGTGGTTGATCCAGACACTGCCGGCCCGCAGCGCCTTGGCCACCTTGTGGGCGGTGTTGATGTTGGCGGTCCAGACCGCTGCCGCCAGGCCGTAGATGGAATCGTTGGCGATGGCGACGGCCTCCTCGGCGGACTGGAAGCCGATGACCGAGAGCACCGGCCCGAAGATCTCCTCCGAGGCGATCCGCATGCGGTTGTTGACGCCACCGAACACCGTGGGCTGGATGAACAGGCCGCCGGTTTCCTGCATCACCCGCTCGCCGCCCTCCACCAGCCTTGCGCCTTCGGCCTGGCCGATGCCGATGTACTCGATGATGCGGTCCAGCTGGGCTTGGTCGACAATGGCACCGCAGGTGGTGGCCGGATCGAGCGGATGGCCCGGGCGCCAGGCCTTGAGCGCCTTGCAGACCCGCGCGGTGAAGTCCTCCCGGATGCTTTCCTCCACCAGCAGGCGGGTGCCGGCGGTACAGACCTCGCCCTGGTTGAAGGCAATGGCGCCGGCGGCCTCGGCGGCGGCCTTGTCCAGGTCCGGGGCATCGGCGAAGACGATGTTGGGGCTCTTGCCGCCGGCCTCCAGCCAGACCCGCTTCATGTTGGACTGGCCGGCGTAGATCATCAGCTGCTTGGCCACGTTGGTAGACCCGGTGAACACCAGGCAATCCACGTCCATGTGCAGGGCCAGGGCCTTGCCCACGGTGTGACCGTAGCCGGGCAGCACGTTGAACACGCCGGCGGGAATGCCGGCTTCCTGGGCCAGCGCCGCCAGGCGAATGGCCGTCAGCGGCGATTTCTCCGAGGGCTTGAGGATCACCGAGTTGCCGGTGGCCAGGGCCGGGGCAATCTTCCAGGACGCCATGATCATGGGGAAATTCCAGGGTACGATGGCCGCCACCACCCCCATGGGTTCCCGGGAAATCATGCCGATCTGGTCATGGGGAGTGGGGGCCAGCTCGTCGTAGACCTTGTCGATGGCCTCGGCGGTCCAGCGTATGGCACGGGCGGTGGCCGGCACGTCCACCTTGCGGGCGTGGCTGATGGGCTTGCCCATGTCCAGGGTTTCCAGCAGGGCCAGTTCGTCGCCGTGACGCTCGATCAGCTCGGCGAAGCGAATCAGCACCGCCTTGCGGTCCGCCGGTGCCAGCCGGCTCCAGGTGCCCCGCTCGAACACCTGCCGGGCCGCGGTCACGGCCTGGTCGGCATCGGCCTGGCCGCAACTGGCGACCGCGGCAAGCTCGCGGCCGTCGATGGGGCTGATGGAGACGAAGGTGTCGCCCCCGGCGGCCCACTGATAGGCGCCGTTGACATAGGCACGGCCCTCGATGTTCAGCTGGCTGGCCAACGCCTGCCACTGGGCCTGGCTGCTGGGGGTGGCGGATACGACTGGCTGGGACATGGTGGCCTCTCCGGCTGGGTACTGGGCGGGGAACTGGCCACCATACTAGCAGTATTCCGGCCGCTCACCGCAGTGGAAACTGTAGGTAGAATAACGGGGCTTCCCGAGCGCCCGAAGCCGTCATAGACTTGGCCCGGCGGGCGTTTTTCGGCCGCTCGACAATCATTTGCCATGGCGCCACCTGATGACCCAGCACACACCGGTTCCTTCCTATTACGCCGCCACCGCCAACCCGGCTCCGGACCGGCCGCCGCTGCAGGGCAGCCGCCAGGCCGATGTCTGTGTGGTGGGGGCCGGCTATACCGGCCTGTCCACCGCGCTGCACCTGGCGGAAGCCGGCTTCCGCGTGGTGGTGCTAGAAGCGGTCACCGTGGGGTGGGGCGCCTCCGGCCGTAATGGCGGCCAGTTGGTCAACAGCTACAGCCGGGACCTGGACACCATCGAGCGGCAGACTACACCGGATCACACGGGCCTGCTGGCGAAGATGGCGTTCGAAGGCAGCCAGATCATCCGTCAGCGGGTGCAGGCCTACGACATCCAGTGCGACCTCAAGGAGGGCGGTATCTTTGCCGCCCTGAACGCCCGCCAGCTGACTCACCTGGAGAAGCAGCAGGCCCTGTGGCAGCGTTTCGGCTATGACCAGCTGGAGCTGCTGGACCGAGACGCCATTCGCGCCCGGGTGGGTACTGACCGTTACATCGGTGGTGCCCTGGATCACACCGGTGGCCATATCCACCCCCTCAACCTGGCGCTGGGGCAGGCGGCGGCGCTGGAGTCCCTGGGTGGCGTTATCTGCGAGCACTCGCCGGTCACTGAAATCCGTCCCGGTCGGCCGGCCACGGTGGTGACAGCGCAGGGGCAGGTGAGCGCCGATTTCGTGGTGCTGGCGGGTAACGCTTACCTGGGCGGCCTGGTGCCGGAGCTTGGCGCCAAATCCATGCCCTGCGGCTCCCAGATCATCGCCACCGAACCCCTGGATCCTGACACCGCCGCCCGGCTGCTGCCGAAGGACGACTGCGTCGAGGACTGCAACTATCTGCTGGACTATTTCCGGCTGTCCGGTGACCACCGTCTGATCTATGGCGGCGGTGTGGTCTACGGCGCCCGGGATCCGGCCAACATCGAGCGGCTGATCCGCCCCAAGATGTTGAAGACCTTTCCGGAACTGGCGGGTATCAAGGTGGATTACGCCTGGACCGGCAACTTCCTGCTGACCCTGTCGCGGCTGCCGCAGATGGGGCGCCTGCAGGATAACGTCTATTACTCCCAGGGCTGCTCCGGCCACGGCGTCACCTTCACACACGTGGCGGGCAAGGCGCTGGCGCTGGCCCTCCAGGGTGATGCCGGGCGTTTCAACGCCTTTGCCAGCCTGCCGCACTATCCCTTCCCCGGCGGTCGCCTGTTCCGGGTGCCATTCACAGCCCTCGGTGCCTGGTATTACGCCCTGCGGGACCGGCTCGGGGTTTAGCCGCCCCGGGCCGGGACTGCAACCGGCTGATCAGATCAGCACGTCGGGGTTGAGCAGCCCGTCCGGGTCCAGGGTCTTCTTGGCGGCCCGCAAAACCTCGGCGAACAGTTCCGGGCGCTGGCGGTCGTAGCCGGGCCGATGGTCCCGCCCCACCGCATGGTGGTGGGTAATGGTGCCGCCCAGATCGATCAGAACTTCCATGGCCGCCGCCTTGATCTGGTCCCACTGCTGGCACTGGCCGTCCGGATGGCCGGGGGCAATGACGGTGTAGTAGGGCGCCGGTCCGTCCGGGTAGGCGTGGCTGAAACGGCAGGTCACCAGGGCCTGACCGCAGATCTCCCGGGTTACCTGTTTGACCCGCTCCATCACCTCGCCATGAAAGGCCGCGAACCTGTCCCAGGTAATGGCGGTCTCGAAGGTTTCCGCCACCATCCCCAGACGCACCAGGGCATCCCGCATGTAGGGCGCCCGGATGAACTGGTTGCGCCACTCCCCGGCGGAGTCGCCATCGCTGCTGCGGCGCTTCTCCCGCTGGAGTTGGCCGCCAGCGCCCTGGGCAATCTCCAGCGCCCGCGCCATGCTGGCCTCCACGGGATGGTCGGCGGATTCGAAACCCACCAGCAGCAAGTGCTTCTGACCGCTGCCGATGCCGTTCATCATGGCCTCACGGGCATCGATCAGACGGCAGTTGCTGGGGTGCAGGCCGGACTGGGCCAGCTGGCGCACCGCCTCGGCTCCGGTCAGGAAACTGTCGAACAGCAGACTGCGGGTGGCCCGGAATACAGGGCGGTCCTGCAGGCGCATCCAGGCCGCGGTAATAAAGCCCAGGGTGCCTTCCGAGCCCAGGAACAGGCGGTCCGGGGACGGCCCGGCGCCGGAACCGGGCAGCCGTCGGCTGGCCAGGTGTCCCCGGGGTGTCACCACCTCGATGGCTTCCACCAGGTCGTCGATGTGGGTGTAGAGGGTGGCAAAATGGCCGCCGGAGCGGGTGGCGATCCAGCCCCCGAGGGTGGAGAACTCGAAGGATTGGGGGTAGTGGCGCAGGGTCAGTCCCCGGGGCCGGAGCCCTTCCTCCAGAGCCGGTCCGTAGAGGCCGCCTTCCATCAGCGCCGCCCGGGAGCGGGTGTCCACTTCCCGTATCCGGTTGAAGCGCTCCATATCCACTGTGATGGTGGCCGGCCAGTCCCCCCGGTAGCGGGGCTCGGTGCCGCCGACAACGCTGGAGCCGCCGCCGTAGGGAATCACCGCGGTGCCGGCGTTGTGGGCAAAATCCAGCACATCCACCAGTTCCTGTTCGGTGCCGGGACGGGCGATCAGGTCCGGGGCGCAGCGGAAGTTGCCGTCCAGGCCCCGGACGATATCCCGAAAGGCCTTGCCGTAAGTGTGGCTGGCGCGGTCACGGCGATCCGCCGAAAACAGTTTGGCCAGGGCTGCAGGTGGCGTAAGCCTGGGCTCGGGCAGCTCGAGCCGGGCCAGGTCCGGTACCGGCCGCAGGGAGGTTTCAAGGGCCCCGAACTGCATCTGGATCACACTCTGCAGCTGGCGGATCTGGCCATCGGTAAAGGCCTGGTCTTCATAGCCCCAGCCCCAGAAACTTCGTGTTGTCATGGTGGTCTTTGCCTTTTGTTGTTGTTGCCTGAGTGTACTGCCAAACACAACGCAGTGGTAAAGTCTTGGACCTCCTCCGCTTACTCAACCGGAAGTCACCATGGCCACGAGTCGTTTGCCCGCCACCGCCTGGATCATTATTACTGCGGCGTCCCTGATTCTGATGCTTGCCTTCGGCCTGCGGGCCAGTTTCGGCCTGTTCGTGCAGCCTATGTCCGAGGCCAATGCCTGGGGGCGGGACCTGATCGGCCTGGCGCTGGCGATCCAGAACCTGGCCTGGGGGGTGATTGCCGTGCTGGCGGGTGGGCTCGCGGATCGGTTCGGCCACGTCGCGGTGCTGGTAGCCGGTGCGCTGCTGTATTCGCTGGGCATCTGGATGACGGCGGGGGTGGACACCGTCTGGGCCCTGCACACCGGCGCGGGCCTGCTGGTCGGTGCCGGTATCGCCGGCACCGGGTTTGGCATCGTGCTGCCACTGATGGCCCGGGCGGTGAGCGAATCGGATCGCCAATGGGTACTGGGAGTGGGCACCGCGGCCGGCTCCCTCGGCCAGTTCCTGGTGGTACCCCTGGTGCAGCAGTTCATCGACTGGTTCGGCTGGGCCGGCGCCCTGCACGCCATGGCGCTGCTGGTGCTGGCGGTGGTGGTGCTGGTGATGCCGCTGGCGCGGCTGCTCAAGCCGGGTTTCAATGGCGCCCCCAACCTGGCGGACCCGGAAACCCTGGTCCAGACCCTGAGAATGGCCCGGGGCCATGCCTCTTACTGGCTGCTCACCCTGGGCTTCTTCGTGTGCGGCTTCAACCTGGCGTTCGTGACCGTGCACATGCCGGCGTTTCTTACCGACAACGGCTTTGACGCCTCGGTGGCGGCCTGGTCCATCGCGCTGATCGGTTTGTGCAACGTGGCCGGCGCCATGCTTGCGGGGATTATTTCAGGAAAGGTTTCCATGAAGGGGGTGCTGATTGTCATCTACTTCGGCCGCGCCGTGGCCATCACCGGCCTGATGCTGTTTCCGCTGACGCTCACCTCGGTGCTGGTATTCAGTTGCGTGATGGGTTTTCTCTGGCTGGCGACGGTGCCGCCCACCAGCGGTCTGGTAGCGGTGATGTTCGGCACCCGCTACATGGCCACCCTCTATGGTGTGGTGTTTCTCGGCCACCAGTTGGGCAGCTTCTGCGGTGTCTGGCTGGGGGGCTGGATATACGAGACCACCGGTTCCTACGACGGCATCTGGTGGGCCGGCATGGTGCTCAGCCTGGTGGCGGTAGCGCTGCACTGGCCGATCCGGGAAGCCCGGGTCTCAGCGCCGGCCACCGAGCCGGCGGTCTGAGGCCCATTTTCGCCCTGTGGGTTTTTCAGGCGCTGGCAAACGCCGCTTCCGGGTTAAGGAAGGTTTTCAGCCACTGACTGAACTCCTCAGCGCCCATGGGACGGGCGATCAGGTAACCCTGTACCTCGTCGCAGCCCAGGGTCTGCACGAATGCCAGACCGTTGCCGGTCTCGACCCCTTCCGCCACCACCGAATAGCCCAGATCGTGGGCCATGGTAATCATTGAGCGCACCAGTGTACGACTCGCAGGCTGGTCTTCCAGCCCCATGATGAAGGACCGGTCGATCTTGACCACGTCGGCGGGAATGCGTTGCAGGTAGGCAAGGCCGCTGTAGCCGGTGCCAAAATCGTCGATGGCGATGCGGGCGCCCGCTTCGGTCAGCGCCTGCAGCTGTTGGGCCGCGGCACGTCCCTTGCTGACCAGGCTGGTCTCGGTAAGTTCCAGCTCGATATTCTCCATTGGCAGTGCCTGCTCTGCCAGGTAGGCGAAAAAACGCTCCGCAAAGTCCGGCTCTTCCAAATTCGCGGCCGCAACGTTAACCGACAATCGGAACCGGGGGTTGTCGCGGATCATAAAGGTGGCCTGTCTGATGGCTTCTCGCAGGACCCAGTCGGTCAGCTGCCGCGCCAGCGGAGTCTTCTCCACAAGTGGTATGAATTCACCGGGAGAGATTTCACCGAGGTCCGGATGATGCCAGCGCAACAAAGCTTCGGCGCCAACGCAGCGGCCATCCTCCAGCGAGATCCGGGGCTGGAAATTGAGGTACAGCTGATCGCCGGCGGCCAGGGCTTCGTGGAACCGGCCGATCAGGCTGAATCGGCGCCGATGGCTGGCATCCGAGGCGGCTGAATAGAGGCCAGTGGTTTCCTCGTTGTCGCGGGCGTCACGGCAGGCGCTGTGGGCCGTGCGCAAGGCATCTGCAGGCGTCATCTTCCCCAGATACAGGGGGGCAATGCCGACCACGGGACGCAGCATAAATGGGGAAGCATTACCGATATCCAGCTCAAGCAGGCCCGCCTGGAGTGCTTCAGCACGTGCGAGAACGGCCTCCTCGGTTCCCTCCTCAAGGTGTGCGAACTGGCCTGAGCCCAGATGGTAAAGGCGCCGCTCCTCGCCGATCAGCTCTTGGAGCCGGCGGCCGGCAGCACGCGTCAATTGGTCAAGGTATGAGGGGCCCATCACCCGTTGCAGGGCTCCAGCCTGGCTGTAGTCGACAACTTCGGTACTCAAGGCAAAACATCGCTCGCCGGAACGGTCCCTGCCCAGATCTTCCACATCGTCCGCAAATTGATTGAAGTTGGGCAAGCCGGTCACCGCATCCACCCGTCCCACGGCATGCTTGAGCTCGATCTGGGCCATGACCATGGCTGCCATATCCTTGAGGGCTGCGATTTCCTCATTGGTGGCGTCTCGCGGCTCGTGGCCCAGCACACACATGGCTCCCAGGGTATAGCCGTCATGGGTCAGCAGCGGCGCACCGGCGTAAAAGCGGATACCGGATTTGGCCAGAGGGCTGTCATGATAGATATCGGATGCTTGCAGGTCCTTGATGATCACAACGCCGGCGCAATCCGACACCTCGCCGCAACAGGCTTTGAACCGTGGAATTTCCCAGTGATCGACGCCAACGCGTGATTTGAACCACTGACGGTCCGAGTCGGTTAGCGAGACAGCCGCAATGGGGAGGCGGAAAAGCTGGCTGGCCATACGGGTGATGCGATCGAAACTCTCGCTGGGCGGGGTATCCAGAAGGTTCAGGCTGCGCAGTACAGCGAGTCGCTCCTGTTCGTAGTCACTCATGCATCCTCCACGATCAAGCCTGCCGTTTAAAATCAAACGAGGCGGTACGCCGAAACCATTCAAAGACTATTTTTGTCTTTTAACGCCGGGCCGAAAGCTTCAACTTTTCCGCGTTTCCCTCTCGTATCAGTGAATTCCTGCGGCACTGCATAAGCCGAGTGGACGACCTGAATGACTCCACTTTATTTCACACTATGAAAGGCAAGGCTGTATTTCAAGGGTGGGAGGGGGCCGGCGAAAGGGCTGTGGCCCTGGATGACAAGTCCGGGGCGAAATCACAGCGCCCCGGGTAAGGAAAAGAGAGCACAGGGAAGAGGTTCAGCCCGCCAGCGGCTCGGACCTGAGCTGTGGCTCCTGGCCGGCCGCCACTTCCAGCCACCAGATGTTCTCGGCCCAGTCCCCGAGCACGATGCGGGTCGCGGGCCGGCCATTGGCCTGGAGCTCATGAACGGCGGGGCGGTGGGTGTGGCCATGGATGAGACGCTGGACACCGTGGGCCTCCATCACCTTCACCACCTCATCGGCAGTGACGTCCATGATGAACTCCTCCTTGCCCTTGTTCCTGGCCATGCTGATCTCGCGGATCTGCCGGGCGACCAGCTGGCGCTCGGCCAGCGGGCGCTTGAGGAAGGCCTGCTGCCATTCCCGGTTGCGCATGCTGGCGCGGAATTTCTGGTACTCCACGTCGGCGGTGCAGAGGCTGTCGCCGTGCATCAGCAGGGTGTCGGTGCCGTAAAGATCCACAACCGTGGGGTCGTCCAGCAGGGTGGCGCCGACCCGGGCGCAGAAATCCTCGCCGATCAGGAAGTCGCGGTTGCCGTGCATGAGGAAGAGTTCGGTACCGCCGGCGCGAACCGCCTTGAGGGCATCCGCCACCTGGTTCTGCAGGGGCGTGTATTCGTCGTCACCGATCCAGGCCTCGAAGAAATCGCCGAGTATGTACAGCCGCTCGGCGGTTTTCGCCCGCTCGTCCAGGAACCGGAGGAAGGCGTCGGTAATGTCCGGCCGGGCTTCCTCCAGGTGCAGGTCGGAGATGAAAAGCGTGGTCAAGCCTTGTCCCCGTCGTCGATGACTTCGGCCTTCTCGATGATCACGTCCTCAACCGGCACATCCTGGTGGCCGTGCTGCAGGGAGGTCTTGACGAAGCGGATGTCGTTGACCACGTCCATGCCTTCCACCACCTTGCCGAAGGCACAGTAACCCCAGCCCTCGGCGGTCTTGGCGGTGTGATCCAGAAAACCGTTGTTCTCCACGTTGATGAAGAACTGGGCAGTCGCCGAGTGGGGGTCCATGGTGCGGGCCATGGCCACGGTGCCGGCCATGTTGCTGAGACCCTTGTCCGCTTCGTTCTTGATGGGCTCGTGGGTCTTGCGGGGCTTCATGCCCGGCTCGAAGCCGCCGCCCTGAATCATGAAATTGCTGATCACACGATGGAAGATCAGACCGTCGTAAAAGCCTTCGCGCACGTACCGTTCGAAGTTCTTCGCGGTTTCCGGCGTGTTCTCGTAATCCAGTTCGATCTTGATATCACCGTAATTGGTTTTCAGCAGAATCATTGAGGGTTCCTGTACCTGTACTGGTGGCTATGGGTGGTGGAAAACATTGCTACGCTTATTGTACTGGAGAGTCACCCACCATGCATAAGCCGGATCCGGATTTCTGTTTGGCAGGCGGGGGCGGCGCAGGAAGGAGGACTTATGGCCGAGGACAAGCTGTCTCGATACCGCAGCAAGCGTGATTTCCGGCGCACCTCCGAGCCCCGTGGCAGCTCGGGTTCCTCGAAGGGCGGCCGCCGCTTTGTGATCCAGAAACACGACGCCACCAGCCTTCACTACGATTTCCGCCTGGAAGTGGAAGGTGTCCTGGTGTCCTGGGCGGTGCCCAAGGGGCCCTCCACCGACCCGGCGGACAAACGGCTGGCCATCCAGACCGAGGATCACCCGCTCGACTACGCTGACTTCGAGGGCTGCATCCCTTCCGGCGAATACGGTGCCGGCACCGTCATGGTCTGGGACGCCGGCCGTTACCGCAACCTGCGAGCGGACAAGGGCCGCGATTCGCGGGACATGGGGGCCTCGCTGGAGGAGGGCCTGGTGGAAGTCTGGCTGGAAGGGGAGAAGCTGCAGGGAGGTTACGCCCTGAAACGCACCCGGGGCGGCGACAACCCCCAGTGGCTGTTGATCAAGATGGACGATGACGGTGCCGACGCCCGCAGGAATCCCGTCTCCACCGAGCCTGACTCGGTCAAGTCCGGGCGTTCCCTGGAAGAGATCGCGGAGGAGGGCGGCGACCATGACTGACTGGCGCAAGAGCCTGGCTGAGAGCGACCGCAAGCGTCTGGAGAAAACGTCCTTCCCGGACTGGATGGACGCCATGAAGGCCACTCTCACCGACGAGCCGTTCTCGTCATCCGACTGGATTTTCGAGCCCAAGCTGGACGGGGAAAGGCTGCTGGCCTTCGTCCACGACGGCAAGGCCCGGTTGTATTCCCGCAATCGCAAGTGCCTCGATGACACCTACCCGGAGCTGGTGGAGGCGATTTCCGGCCAGGCGACCACCGATATGGTGCTGGATGGCGAGGTGGTGGCTTTCAGGGACGGGCTGAGCAGTTTCTCCCGGCTCCAGGGCCGGCTGGGGATCAAGGACCCCGAGGAAGCCCGTGACACCGGCATCGATGTCTCCCTGTACCTGTTCGACCTGCTCTACTACGACGGTCAGGACCTGCGGGCGTTGCCGCTGACAAGCCGCAAGCAGCTGCTCAAGGAGGCACTGGCGTTCGATGACCCGCTGCGCTTTACCAGCCACCGCAACGAGGATGGCGAAAGCTATTACCGGGAGGCCTGTGACAGAGGCTGGGAAGGCCTGATCGCCAAGCGGGCCGACAGTCCCTACCGTTCGTCCCGATCCAGGCACTGGCTGAAGTTCAAGTGTGTCAACCGGCAGGAACTGGTGATCGGAGGCTACACCGATCCGGAGGGCGAGCGAACCTGTTTCGGCGCCCTCCTGCTGGGCTATTACCAGGACGGCGATCTGCGCTATGCCGGTCGGGTCGGCACTGGTTTCGACCAGGCCATGCTGGAGGATCTGCACAAACAGCTGAAAAAGCGGGTGCGCAAGACCAGCCCGTTCGACGACAGCGCGCCTGGGGAGGGCGAGCGGACCCACTGGGTGACCCCGGAGCTGGTCTGCGAGGTGGGTTTCACCGAGTGGACCCGCGATGGTCGCCTGAGGCATCCCCGTTTTCTGGGCTTGCGGGAGGACAAACCGGCCTCGCAGGTCCGGCGCGAGCGACCGCAATAGCCCTGCCACCGATACGGAGGACGCACCATGGCAAAACGACAGTACGGCCCCTATACCGTGGAGCTGTCGAAGCAGGACAAGACCCTGTTCCCGGACGCCGGCATTACCAAGGGTCAGTTGGTGGACTATTACGAAGCCGTGGCCGACACCATGCTGGCCTACCTGGAAGACCGGCCCCTGGCGCTGCGCCGTTACCCGGATGGCCTGGACGGCGACAGCTTCGTCCAGCAGCGGGCGTCTGATCATTTTCCCGACTGGCTGGAAACCGTAACCGTGGCGCGCGCCGAGTCCGATAACGACGACAAGGACGAAGAGGTGGAGCACCCGGTGTGTGGCAATCTCGCGTCGCTGGTGTATTTGGCAGACCAGGCCGCCATCGAGTTCCACCGCTGGCTGGCCCGGCGCGACCGCCTCGACCATCCGGACCTGATGGTGTTTGACCTGGACCCGTCAACCGATGCCTTCGGGCCGGTGGTGGACGCCGCCCGCAAGGTGGTTGAGCTGATCCGGGAGCTGGATGCCACGCCTTATGTGATGACCACCGGTTCCCGCGGCCTGCACGTGGTTCTGCCCCTGCGCCGCGGCGCCGGCTTCGATGACGTCCGTGAGGTCGCCGAGACCATGGCGGACACCCTGGCCGACCGGTATCCCGACAGCCTTACCACCGAGCACCGCAAACGCGATCGCGGCAAGCGCATCTACCTGGACGTCATGCGCAACGCCTATGGCCAGACCTCCATAACCCCGTATTCGGTGCGGGCCAGGGCCGGTGCTCCGGTGGCCATGCCACTGACCCTGGACGAGCTGGATGATTCCGGGCTGCGGCCAGACGGCTACAATCTCGAGGGCGCCCGCAAGCGCCTGGAGCAGGCCGGCGATGCCTGGCAGGGCATGCACAGGCACGGGGTTTCGCTGGCCTCACTCAGGAAATCCCTGTGAGCTGAGGGCGGGGTAAGGCCGTGGAATGACGACTTTGCGTTGCGGACATGAGTCCGGCCGGGTTTTGTGAGTATAATAGTGGGTTTAAGACCCATTCTTTTCAGTTCGAGACCCTATGAGCGCCGAGTCGAAGAAAGCCCACAACTTCATCCAGAGCCTGATCGAAGACAGTATCCGTGCCGGCACCCATACCGGCCCGGTGGTCACCCGGTTTCCGCCGGAGCCCAACGGCTACCTGCACGTGGGTCACGCCAAGTCCATCTGCCTGAATTTCGGCATCGCCGAGACCTTCGACGGCCTTTGCAACCTGCGCTTCGACGACACCAATCCGGAAAAGGAGAACCAGGAGTACATCGACGCCATCAAGGCCGATGTCGCCTGGCTGGGCTACGAATGGAACGGCGAAGTGCGCTACGCCTCGGACTACTTCGATGCCATCTACGATTTTGCCGTCGAACTGATCGAGAAGGGCAAGGCCTATGTCTGCGCGCTGACCGCCGAGCAGATGGCGGAGTACCGTGGCTCGCTGAAGGAGCCCGGGCGCAACAGCCCCTACCGTGACCGGCCGGTCGCAGAGAACCTGCAGCTGTTCCGGGACATGCGGGACGGCAAGTTCGCCAATGGCGAGCTGGTGCTGCGGGCAAAGATCGACATGGCGTCCCCCAACATCAACCTGCGGGACCCCATTCTCTACCGCATCCGGTATGCCGAGCATCACCAGACCGGCGACAAATGGTGCATCTACCCGATGTACGACTTCACCCATCCGATTTCCGATGCCCTGGAGGGGATCACTCACTCCCTGTGCACCCTGGAGTTCGAGGATCACCGGCCGCTCTACGACTGGGTTCTGGAGAACATTTCCGCACCCTGCCAGCCCCGGCAGATCGAGTTCGCCCGGCTGAACCTGAACTACACCATCACCAGCAAGCGCAAGCTCAAGCGCCTGGTGGACGAGGGCCATTGCGACAGTTGGGATGACCCCCGTATGCCCACGATCTCCGGTATGCGCCGGCGTGGCTACACCCCCGAAAGCCTGCGCAATTTCTGCGACATGATCGGCGTCAACAAGGCCGGTGGTACCGTCGACGTGGGTATGCTGGAGCATGCCATCCGGGAGGACCTCAATACTCGGGCGCCCCGCGCCATGTGCGTGATGCGGCCATTGATGGTGACCCTGATCAACTACCCCGAAGGCCAGGTGGAGAACCTGAGCCTGCCGGTGCACCCGCAGGACCCGGCCATGGGTGAGCGGGAGGTGCCCTGGACCCGGACCCTGTTCATCGACCGGGAGGACTTTGCCGAGGAGCCGCCCCGCAAGTGGAAGCGGCTGGCACCGGGTCAGGCCGTGCGTCTGCGGGGCGGCTACGTGATGACCTGCCGCGAGGTGGTACGGGATGACGCCGGCGAGATCGTCGAGCTGCGCTGCGAGTACGACCCCGCCACCCTGGGTGTGAATCCGGAAGGCTACAAACCCAATGGCGTGATCCACTGGGTATCCGCCAGCGAGAGTGTCGAGGTGGACATCAATCAGTACGACCGCCTGTTCAACCACGAGTCACCGGACAGCGATCGGGAAGGGGACTTTACCGATCACCTGAACCCGGAATCCCTGGTGCGGATCACCAGTGCCCGGGTGGAGAAGAGCCTGCTGTCGCCGCGGCAGGACCTGCCTTACCAGTTCGAGCGGGAAGGCTACTTCTTCTTTGATCCCAAGGTATCCCGGCCGGGCCGGCCCACCTTCAACCGCACCGTCACGCTCAGGGATTCCTGGGCCAAAACCAACGCCTGAACCACCGGACGAGCACCGACGTGATCCGAATCTACAACACGCTGAGCCAGCGCAAGGAAGACCTTGCCCCGATTGAGCCGGGCAAGGTCCGCATGTACGTCTGCGGCATGACGGTTTACGACTACTGTCACCTGGGTCATGCCCGGGTGCTGACCGCCTTCGACGTGATCACCCGATATCTGCGTCACAGCGGCTTCGACGTCCACTACGTGCGCAACATCACCGACATCGACGACAAGATCCTGCGCCGGGCCGAGGACAACGGCGAGGACTTCCAAGCCCTGACCGAGCGCATGATCGCCGCCATGCACGAGGACGAGGCCCGGCTGGGCATCCTGCCGCCCACGGAGGAGCCCCGGGCCACCGCCTTCATCGACGAGATCATCGCCATGATTCACGTGCTGGTGAGCAACGGCTACGCCTACGCGGCGGATAATGGCGACGTCTACTTTGAAGTGGATGCCTTCGACGGCTATGGCAAGCTCAGCAAGAAGAAGCTGGAGGACCTGATCGCGGGCGCCCGGGTGGATGTCCAGGAGGCCAAGCGCAGCCCGGCGGATTTCGTGCTCTGGAAAGCCGCCAAACCCGGCGAGGTGAGCTGGCCCTCCCCCTGGGGAGACGGCCGGCCCGGCTGGCACATCGAATGTTCCGCCATGTCCACCTGCTGCCTGGGGAATACTTTCGACATCCATGGCGGCGGCCCGGACCTGCTGTTTCCGCACCATGAGAACGAGATCGCCCAGTCCGAGGCGGCCACCGGCCAGAGATTCGTCAACACCTGGATGCATGCCGGCGCGGTGCGGGTCAATAAAGAGAAGATGTCCAAGTCGCTGGGTAACTTCTTTACCATCCGCGAGATCCTGGAAAAGTACCCGCCCGAGGTGGTGCGCTATTTCCTGATCTCCAGCCATTACCGTAGCCAGGTGGACTACTCCGAGGACAACCTGGCGGAGGCGGGCCGCACCCTGAGCCGGCTTTACCAGGCGCTCCGGGGTCTGGTGCCCGCCAAGGCGGTGGCGGAGACCGAGTTCGACCGGCGCTTCCAGACCGCCATGGACGACGACTTCAACACCCCGGAGGCCATGACCGTACTGCACGCGGTGGCCTCGGAGCTCAACCTGCAGCGCCGAGACGGCCGCGATGACGACGCGGCCGAAAGTGCCGCGGTGCTGGTGCGCCTGGGCAAAGTGCTGGGTGTTCTGCAGCAGGATCCGGAGGCCTTCTTCAAGGCCGGCGGTGAGGGTGATCTGAGTGCCGACGCCATCGAGCAGATGATCCAGGCCCGCAACCAGGCCCGTAAAGACCGGGATTTCGCCGAGGCGGACCGGATCCGGGACGAGCTGGCGGATAAAGGTGTGATCCTGGATGACTCCCGGGAGGGCACCAGCTGGCGGCGGGTCTGAGCACCCGGACCGTCAGGCATGATCTGAAGGACAATATGGCGTAAACTACGCGCCCTAAAAAAGAAAAGCGTCTGGCCGGCGAGACCCGGTCGGGCGATGGCTCAGCCCCGGTTGCTCACTGTTGCCGGGGTTGGTCGGGGGAATTCAGCAACGAGTGAGGCAACAACGATGACAGAACGCGTTCAAGTGGGCGGCCTACAGGTCGCAAAGGTCCTGCTGGACTTCATCAATAATGAGGCGATCCCGGGCACCGGCATTGATGCCGACAAGCTCTGGTCCGAATTTGACGCCATCGTTCACGAACTGGCGCCCCGTAACCGGGAGCTGCTGGCCAAGCGTGACGACATCCAGGCCAAGATGGACCAGTGGTACCGTGACCACAAGGGTCAGCCCATCAACATGAACGACTACAAGTCCTTCCTGACCGACATCGGCTATCTGGTGAAGGAGCCCGAGGACTTCAGCGTCACCACCGCCAACGTGGACCCGGAAGTGGCGACCATGGCCGGCCCGCAGCTGGTGGTGCCGGTGATGAACGCCCGCTTTGCCCTGAACGCTGCCAACGCCCGCTGGGGCAGCCTGTACGACGCCCTCTATGGCACCGACGTGCTGTCCGAGGAAGACGGCGCCGAGAAAGGCCGCGGCTACAACCCGGTCCGCGGTGCCAAAGTCATCGACTACGCCCGCAAGGTGCTGGACGCGTCCGCACCCCTGGCCCAGGGCAGCCACAAGGACGCCGCCAAATACTCGGTGGCCGACGGCAAGCTGGTGGTCAAGCTGCAAAATGGTGACAGCACCGGCCTGAAGGACCCGGCCGGCTTCGTCGGCTACACCGGCGCCCAGAATGAGCCCACCGGCATCCTGCTGGTGAAGAACGGCATGCACTTCGAGATCCAGATCGACGCCAGCCACCCCATTGGCAAGAGCGACGGCGCCCACGTCAAGGACGTGCTGATGGAGTCTGCCCTGACCACCATCATGGACTGTGAGGACTCGGTAGCTGCGGTTGACGCCAACGACAAGGCGCTGGCCTATCGTAACTGGTTGGGCCTGATGAAGGGCGACCTGAAGGAGAGCTTCGAGAAGGGCGGCGAGACCATCACCCGCAAAATGCACGCCGACCGCAGCTACACCGCCGCCGACGGCAGCGACCTGGTGCTCAAGGGCCGCAGCCTGATGTTCATCCGTAACGTGGGTCACCTGATGACCAACGGCGCCATCCTGGACAAGGAAGGCAACGAAGTGCCCGAAGGCCTGATGGACGGCATGTTCACCTCCCTGATCGCGATCCATGACCTCAAGGGCAACGGGCCGCTGCGCAACAGCACCGCCGGCAGCGTCTACATCGTCAAGCCCAAGATGCACGGTCCGGAAGAAGTGGCCTTCACCAATGAGTTCTTTGGCCGTGTCGAGGACGCGCTGGGTCTGCCGCGCTTCACCCTGAAAGTGGGCATCATGGATGAGGAACGTCGCACCACCGTCAACCTCAAGGCCTGCATCAAGGCTGCCAAGGACCGCTGCGTGTTCATCAACACCGGCTTCCTTGACCGCACCGGTGACGAGATCCACACCTCCATGGAGGCCGGCCCGGTCCTGCCCAAGGCCGACATGAAGAAGGCCACCTGGATCCAGGCCTACGAGAACTGGAACGTGGACATTGGCCTGGCCTGCGGCCTCAAGGGCAAGGCCCAGATTGGCAAGGGCATGTGGCCCATGCCGGACAAGATGGCGGACATGATGGACGCCAAGATCGGTCACCCCAAGGCCGGCGCCAACACCGCCTGGGTACCGTCCCCCACCGCCGCCACCCTGCATGCATTGCACTACCACCAGGTGGACGTGGCGCAGGTGCAGGCCGAGCTGGCCAAGCGCGAGCGCGCCAAGGTGGAGGACATCCTGACCGTGCCGCTGATGAAGGACCCGAAGGCCCTCTCCGAGGACGTCGCCAGGAAAGAACTGGACAACAACGCCCAGGGTATTCTCGGCTACGTGGTGCGCTGGATCGACCAGGGTGTGGGCTGCTCCAAGGTACCCGACATCAATGACGTGGGCCTGATGGAAGACCGCGCCACCCTGCGGATCTCCTCGCAGCACATCTGCAACTGGCTGTACCACGGCATCTACACCGAAGAGCAGGTGATGGAAGCCCTCAAGCGCATGGCGGAAGTGGTGGATCGTCAGAACGCCAATGACCCGGCCTACCGCAACATGGCGCCCAACTACGACGACAGCGTTGCCTTCCAGGCCGCCGTTGATCTGGTGCTCAAGGGCCGCGAGCAGCCCAACGGCTATACCGAGCCGCTGCTGCACGCCTACCGCCTGAAGGCGAAAGCCAAGTACGGCCAGAAGTAAGGCCGTCAGGTACAAAAAACCCCGCTGAGGCGGGGTTTTTTTTGGCTGGCGTTTGGCCGGGCTCAGTCGGGGTGGAGCTCGTCGGCCGCGTAGAGGGTGTTTTTCAGCAGCATGGCGATGGTCATGGGGCCGACACCGCCGGGAACCGGGGTGATGTAGGCTGCCCGCTCACAGGCGGCCTCGAACTCCACGTCGCCGTTGAGGGTGCCGTCCGGCATCCGGTTGATGCCGACGTCAATGACGGTGGCGCCGGGCTTGATCCAGTCGCCTTTTACCAGGTCGGGCTTGCCGGCCGCCGCGATCAGGATGTCGGCGTCGCGGACGTAGCCGGCCAGGTCATTGGTGAAGCGGTGGGTCACGGTGGTGGTGGCGCCCCGCAAAAGCAGCTCCATGCACATGGGCCGGCCGACGATGTTGGACGCGCCCACGATCACCGCATGCTGACCGGTGTAGGGCGTGTCGATGCTGTCCAGCAGGGCGATGATGCCGGCCGGTGTACAGGGCCGCAGTTCCGGCTTGCGCTGCACCAGGCGGCCGATGTTGTAGGGATGGAAGCCGTCCACGTCCTTGTCGGAGCGGATCTTCACCAGGATGGGGTCGGCGTCCAGGTGGGCGGGCAGGGGCAGCTGCACCAGGATGCCGTCCACCGCCGGGTTGTCGTTGAGTTCGTCAATCAGGGCTTCCAGTGTCTGCTGGCTGGTATCCGCCGGCAGGTCGTAGGACATGGACAGGATGCCGGCCTGCTCGCAGGCGTTGCGCTTGTTGCGCACATAAACCTGGGAGGCGGGGTCTTCCCCCACCAGCACCACGGCCAGTCCGGGCGGGCGCAGACCCTGCTCAAGGCGGACCTTGACGCCGGTGGCGACCTGCTGGCGAACCTGGGCGGCGATTTCTTTTCCGTTGATCAGTTTGGCGGTCATGGCTTTCTAAATGGGTATCCTGGTCTTGGTGGCTGTCCTGGGACCTGGGCATGCGGCGACTGCCCCGCATCCGTGAAGATCCGGGCGCCCCCGACGTGAAAACGTGAAGGCCGGCATTGTCGCATGTCAGCGGATTTTCGCCAATGTGCCAGCCGCGCCGTGTTAGACTGTTGGCACGGGCAAGGGCCCGCCATGGCGGCGCCTTGGCAATTCCGTGTTGACGGGTTGTGATACCGCCGGTATCATTCGCGCCAACTTTGCTGAGGCACTTGTTGTTCAGGTTGTCCGGGGTATAGCGCAGTCTGGTAGCGCGCCTGCTTTGGGAGCAGGATGTCGGGAGTTCGAATCTCTCTACCCCGACCATTCGGCAACTGGAATGTCAGGTGGGCGAAAGGTTATGCGCCCGTAGCTCAGCTGGATAGAGCAACGGCCTTCTAAGCCGTGGGTCGCAGGTTCGAGTCCTGCCGGGCGCGCCACTCTGGCCGCCGGTCAGGTTCCAGCCTCAGCCCCAGCGCCAGGCAAGGTTACACGGGTCGCAAGGCCTGTGGGTTGAAAATGTGATGTTGGCTTCAGGCGCGCACCGCGTGCTGTGCAGATCAACGATGTGGTGGGCGTAGCTCAGTTGGTAGAGCTCAGGATTGTGACTCCTGCGGTCGAGGGTTCGAACCCCTTCGTCCACCCCAATTTTTCAGCTTCAGTAGTTGTCCGCACTTGTTGAACCCCCGGGTAGTTGTCGTACCATCCCTCTCAGGTCTGCAAGACGTGTGCGAAAGTGGCGGAACTGGTAGACGCGCTGGATTTAGGTTCCAGTGGGGCAACCCGTGAGAGTTCGAGTCTCTCCTTTCGCACCATTTCCTGTTATGTCTCCTTTATTTCTGTCCGTGCTTCCCGGAATTGTCTGTTCCCCCCCCCGGTAACATTGGTTGGGTGATTCTCTCCGACCAGATAACCGTGATAAACTATCGCTTTTAATTTTCGCGGCATCCCCCGCGGCCAATTGTCTTTGCGGCCCCGGGAGCGCGATTCATTCCACGACTGAACCGGCAATTTGAGGATCTTCCATGCAAGTGTCTGTTGAAACGACGTCCAACATCGAGCGTCGGATGACCATTGGCGTGCCCGCCCAGGAAATCGACCAGGCGGTCGAAAAGCGTCTGCAGAACACCGCCCGCACCGTCAAGATGAACGGTTTCCGCCCGGGTAAGGTGCCGCTGAGCGTGGTCCGGCGCCGGTTTGGTGACAGTGTCCGCCAGGAAGTGGTGGGCGAGGTCATGCGTGACAGCTACGTCAAGGCGCTGGAAGAGAAAGACATTGCTCCGGCGGGCTGGCCCCGGTTCGAGCCCAAGACCATGGAAGCCGGCAAGGACCTGGAATTCGTGGCCATTTTCGAAGTGATGCCGGAGATCGAAGTGGGTGATCTCAGCAAGATCGAAGTGGAGAAGCCCAAGGCCGAAGTGGCGGACAAGGACATCGACACCATGATCGACAACCTTCGCCGCCAGCAGGCGGACATGAAGTCGGTCAAGCGCAAGTCCAAGAAGAAGGACGTGGTCAACATCGACTTCAAGGGCTATGTCGACGGCGAGGCCTTCGAGGGCGGTGAGGCCCAGGGCCACAAGCTGACACTGGGCTCCGGCCAGATGATCCCCGGTTTCGAGGAGGGCATCATCGGTGCCAAGGCCGGCGAGGAGCTGGAGATCGAGGTGACCTTCCCGGAGGATTACCAGAACGAAGAGCTGGCCGGCAAGGCCGCCAAGTTCGAGATCAAGGTCAACGACGTTCAGGAGCCGGTACTGCCGGAGCTGGACGAGGAGTTCTTCAAGAAGTTCGGCATCGAGGCCGCCGATGAGGCCGGCTTCCGCGAGGAAGTAAAGAAGAACATGGAGCGCGAGCTCAAGCAGGCGGTGTCCAACAAGGTCAAGAACGACGTGGTGGAAGGGCTGCTGGAGACCACCGAGCTGGAGGTCCCCCAGGCCCTGATCGACCAGGAGATCGACCGTCTGCGCCAGGACGCTGTCCAGCGCTTCGGTGGCCAGATGGACCCCAAGCAGCTGCCGGCTGAGCTGTTCACCGACCAGGCCAAGCGCCGGGTCAAGACCGGCCTGCTGTTCCAGGAGCTGGTGAAGCAGAACGACCTGAAAGCCTCGCCGGAAAAAGTGGACGAAAAGATCCAGGAAATTGCTTCTACGTATGAACAGCCTGATGAGGTTGTTGCCCACTTCAACAGCAATCCGCAGCAGAAGGCCCAGATCGAGTCCGCGGTGCTGGAAGACGAAGTGGTTGATTTTGTCCTGAGCCAGGCCAAGGTCAAGGAAAAGAAAATGAAGTACGAAGAGGCGGTACAGGCCGGCCAGCAGCAGCGCTAAGGGTTTTGGCGCCGGCCGGGCTCCCCGGTCGGCGGCCTTGCCAGCGCACGCCGGCCGGTTCATCCGCTGGAGAAGACAGCCGGCACGACCGGCTGTTTTCATCTTGGTGGCTTACTGGCAAAGTACTGCTAGAGTACGGCTACCGGATTCGGTACTACCGGATTCAGAGTATCGCTACCCCATTTCGACTAGGAGATCAGGCGCATCATGATGCAGAAACCGTTTGATGGTTCCGCGACAGCACCCAGTTCCGCTCTGGTGCCGATCGTTATCGAGCAGACCGCCCGCGGTGAGCGTTCTTTCGACATTTATTCACGTCTTCTGAAAGAGCGCGTCATTTTCATGGTGGGCCAGGTCGAGGACCATATGGCCAACCTGATCGTGGCCCAGCTGCTGTTTCTCGAGTCCGAGAACCCGGACAAGGACATCCACCTGTACATCAACAGCCCGGGTGGCTCGGTGACTGCCGGCATGTCCATCTATGACACCATGCAGTTCATCAAGCCGGATGTATCCACCCTGTGTGTCGGCCAGGCCGCCAGCATGGGTGCCCTGTTGCTGGCCGGCGGTGCTGCGGGCAAGCGTGCCTGCCTGCCCAATTCACGGGTGATGATCCACCAGCCTCTGGGCGGCTACCAGGGCCAGGCCTCCGATATCGAGATCCACACCCGTGAGATCCTCAAGATCCGGAACACCCTGAACGAGATTCTGGCCCACCACACCGGACAGGACCTCGAGACCGTGGCCCGTGACACCGACCGCGACTATTTCATGGATCCCACCCAGGCCAAGCAGTACGGTTTGGTGGACTCGGTACTTGATAAGCGCGTATCGAATAAATAATACTGAATTAATCGCAACACGCGTTGGCGGCGTATTTATTTGTAGCGTGCAGTACAGCGCCGGCACTCAGAGACAGAGGTATTTCAATGGCAGTTGAAAGAAACGGCAGAAGCGACGATAACGGCAAGTTGCTGTACTGCTCGTTTTGTGGCAAGAGCCAGCATGAAGTCCGGAAGCTCATCGCAGGGCCTTCGGTGTTCATCTGTGACGAGTGCGTCGACCTGTGCAACGACATTATCCGGGAGGAAATCCAGGAGAGCGCCCAGGAAGATACTCGTGACCGGCTGCCCACACCGTCTGAAATCCGGGACACGCTCAATGAGTATGTGATCGGGCAGGACCGTGCCAAGGTCGTGCTCGCGGTTGCGGTCTACAACCACTACAAGCGCCTGCGCTACGGCGAGGGCAAGGCCGATGTGGAGCTGGGCAAGAGCAACATCCTGCTGATCGGTCCCACCGGTAGCGGCAAGACCCTGCTGGCGGAAACCCTGGCACGGGTGCTGAATGTGCCCTTTACCATCGCCGACGCCACCACCCTGACCGAAGCCGGTTATGTGGGTGAGGACGTGGAGAACATCATCCAGAAGCTGCTGCAGAAGTGCGACTACGACGTGGACAAGGCCCAGCGCGGCATTGTCTACATCGACGAGATCGACAAGATCTCCCGCAAGTCGGACAACCCCTCCATCACCCGGGATGTGTCCGGTGAAGGTGTGCAGCAGGCCCTGCTGAAGCTGATCGAAGGCACCGTGGCCTCGGTACCGCCCCAGGGTGGCCGCAAGCATCCCCAGCAGGAGTTCCTGCAGGTGGACACCGGCAACATCCTGTTTATCTGCGGCGGCGCCTTCGCCGGCCTGGACAAGGTGATTCAGGCCCGCTCCGAGCGCAGCAGCATCGGCTTCTCCGCCTCGGTGGTGAGCCAGGACGACCGCAAGAACACCGGCGACATCATCAAGGACGTGGAAACCGAGGACCTGGTGAAATACGGTCTGATCCCGGAGTTTGTCGGTCGTCTGCCGGTGGTGGCAACACTCACCGAACTGGACGAGGCGGCGCTTATCCAGATCCTGACCGAACCCAAGAACGCGCTGACCAAGCAGTACCAGAAACTTTTCGACATGGAAGGTGTCGAACTGGACTTCCGGGAAGATGCGCTCCGGGCCGTTGCCCGCAAGGCCATGGATCGCAAGACCGGTGCCCGTGGTCTGCGCTCCATCATGGAGGCGACCCTGCTGGATACCATGTACCAGATCCCGTCGGAGCATGGCGTGTCCAAGGTGGTGATCGACGAAAGCGTGATCAAGGGAGATTCCGAGCCCTTCAAGATCTACGCCAACAGCGATCACGCCAAGGCCGTGCCGGAAGACTGACCGGTCTACAACATCCAGCAACAAAAAAGGGCGATAACGCCCTTTTTTTTCACCCGCTTTTCAGCCAGCGTTAGGGGTGGGGCAGTGCCGCAAGGGCCAGTTCCGGTGCTTCAGGGGTCGATCCCCGAACTGGCCAGGATGCCGCCGGCCCATACGATTGCAATCGCGCCCGCTGCCCCAATTAAGGGTGTTAAGCTGAAAGAACTGTCATTAGAGGATTCCATATGACCCTGACCTCCGAAGTGTCTGTCACTGACTACCCCATGCTCCCATTGCGGGACGTCGTGGTTTTCCCGCACATGGTGGTACCGCTGTTTGTCGGACGTGAAAAATCCATACAGGCACTGGAAGCCGCGATGGAGGGCAGCAAGGAGATCCTGCTGGTTGCCCAACGTGATGCCGGTACCGATGAGCCGGGCCCCAAGGACGTATTTGGCGTGGGCACCCTGGCCACCGTCCTGCAGATGCTGCGGCTGCCTGACGGCACCGTGAAGGTGCTGGTGGAGGGTAATGCCCGGGCCCGGATCGACAGCATCGCCGAGGGTGAGTTCCTTACCGGCCGTGCAGTGGTGCTGGAGGAGGACTCCCTGCCGGAGCGGGAAGAGGACGTCCTGGTCAAGACCCTGACCGAGGAGTTCGAGAAGTACGTCAAGATGTCCAAGAAAGTGCCGTCGGAGGTGTCCAACGCCCTGACCGGCATCCACGAACTGGAGCGCCTGGCGGATACCATGGCGGCGCACCTGGAGCTGCGCATTCCCGAGAAGCAGGAACTGCTGGAAGCGCTGGACGTCCGCAAGCGGGTGGACCTGCTGCTGGGCAAGCTGGATGGCGAGATCGACCTGATCGAGGTGGAGAAGCGCATCCGCGGTCGGGTCAAGAAGCAGATGGAGCGCAGCCAGCGCGAGTACTACCTGAACGAGCAGATGAAGGCCATCCAGAAAGAGATGGGCTCCATGGGTGAGGGCAACAACGACTTCGAGGAGCTGGAACAGAAGCTCGAGGAAGCCGGTCTGCCGGAAGAGGCCCGCAAGAAGACTGAGGTGGAGCTCAACAAGCTCAAGATGATGTCACCCATGTCCGCCGAAGCCACGGTGGTGCGGGGCTACATCGACTGGATGCTGGCGGTGCCCTGGAAGAAGCGCAGCCGGGTCCGTCACGACATCGAGAAAGCCCGCGAGATCCTGGACGAGGATCACTACGGCCTGGACGAGGTCAAGAAGCGGATCCTGGAGTACCTGGCAGTCCAGAGCCGGGTCAAGAAGGTCAAGGGCCCGGTGCTCTGCCTGGTGGGACCGCCCGGCGTCGGCAAGACCTCCCTGGGTCAGTCCATCGCCCGTGCCACCAACCGCAAGTACACCCGCATGGCGCTGGGTGGCGTCCGTGACGAGGCAGAGATCCGCGGTCACCGCAAGACCTACATCGGCGCGCTGCCGGGCAAGCTGCTGCAGAAGCTGTCCAAGGTGGGGGTGAAGAACCCGCTGTTCCTGTTCGACGAGATCGACAAGATGGGCATGGACCATCGCGGCGACCCGGCGTCAGCGCTGCTGGAAGTACTGGATCCGGAGCAGAACCACACCTTCAACGACCATTACCTGGAGGTGGACTACGACCTCTCCGACGTGATGTTCGTGTGTACCTCCAACTCCATGAACATCCCATCGGCGCTGCTGGACCGGATGGAGATCATCCGCATCCCCGGCTACACCGAGGACGAGAAGGTCAATATCGCACTCAAGTATCTGCTGCCCAAGCAGATCAAGGCCAACGGCCTGCGCAAGTCGGAGCTGGAGCTGCCGGAGCAGACCCTGCGGGACCTGATCCGCTACTACACCCGTGAGGCCGGTGTGCGTGGCCTGGAGCGGGAGATTGCCAAGATCTGCCGCAAGGTGGTCCGTGAGCACGTGGAGAGCGGTGAGAAGACCCCGATCCAGCTGACCTCCGACATGCTGGAGGACTACTCCGGCGTGCAGAAGTACAAGTACGGCCTGGCGGAAGAGAAGAACCAGGTGGGTCAGGTCACCGGTCTGGCCTGGACCCAGGTGGGCGGCGAGCTGCTGCACATCGAGTGCGCGCTGACCAAGGGCAAGGGCCGGGTGGTCAAGACCGGCTCCCTGGGGGATGTCATGCAGGAGTCCATCCAGGCCGCCCTGACCGTGGTCCGCAGCCGGGCCGTGGGGCTGGGGATCCCGGAGGATTTCCACGAGAAGCATGACCTGCACGTCCACGTTCCCGAGGGTGCCACGCCGAAAGACGGCCCCAGCGCCGGTATCGGCATGTGCACCGCGCTGGTGTCCGCACTGACCAACATCCCGGTCCGTGCCGACGTTGCCATGACGGGTGAGATCACCCTCCGTGGCCGGGTGCTGCCCATTGGCGGCCTCAAGGAGAAGCTCCTCGCGGCCCATCGTGGCGGCATCAAAACCGTGGTGATTCCTGATGAAAACGTTCGGGATCTCAAGGAGATACCGGAGAACATCAAGCAGTCCCTGGAGATCCGTCCGGCCAAGTGGATCGACGAGGTGCTGGACATCGCCCTGGCCTATCCGCCGGCTCCGCTGGCAGAAGGTGCCGCCACCGATTCGGCCTCGGGCAAACCGAGGGACGAGGAAGGCGACAGTGCGGAGCGTATAAATACACATTAAACCCCGAGCGTCTTGTTGACATGCGAGAGAGCCCATTGGTATAACTGTTTCGCCGTGAAGCAGCCAATACCAAGGGCTCCCGCGCAGTAGGCGTCTGTTGTTCCCGTCGGAAAATAGCCGCAAGGAATAAGAAAGCCGAAGAATGGAATTCTCCGACCGCTTGTGCGATAGTCGAGAACGTCCAAGAAAAACAAACCAACCTATAACATCTTCAACCTGAAATCGAAGGGGTTTAGTGTGAACAAGTCCGAACTTATCGATGCAATTGCCGAGTCCGCAGACATCTCCAAAGCCAGCGCCGGTCGTGCCCTGGATGCCATGATCAATTCCGTTACCGACGCACTGAAGAAAGGCGACCAGGTAACCCTGATTGGTTTCGGTACCTTCTCCGTCAAAGAGCGTGCTGCCCGTACCGGTCGCAACCCGCAGACTGGCGCTGAAATCAAGATTCCGGCCTCCAAAGTGCCTGGTTTCAAGGCAGGCAAGGCCCTGAAAGACGCCGTCAAGTAACGGTTTCTTTCGCCAGGCAGTTGCCATCGGGGCGACTGCTGGAGCGATCCCCCGGAATGACCCATCGGATTCACAATGTTCGGGACGGTAGATGCCGGTAGAGGTTGCTTGAAAGAAAGTCGAGGCGCATTCCATAACGGGTGCGCCTTTTTACGTTCAGAGGGTCCCGCTCCGGACCGCGGCACAGCCTGGTGCTCGCTCCCGGAGGCCTTGGGGACTTCTGGCTTTATCCGATTCCACAGAGAGGCCTGACGCTGGCCGATCCGCTCCCCCGGCGTGATATTCCGCCGCCACCGGGGCCTGGCACCAGCGATCTGGGAGGAACATGCTTCAAGATATCCGTGAGAACGCCCAGGGCACCATTGCCAAGATCATCATCGGGTTGTTGATTGTCGCCCTGTCCATGTTTGGTGTGGATGCCATCATCGGCGGCTTTTCCGGTGAGCCGGAAGTGGCCACGGTCAACGACCAGGAAATCACCGAACGCGAATTCAATCGTGTGCTGCAGATGGAACGCCAGCGCCGGCTGTCCGAAATGCAGACCCCTGATCCCTCCCTGCTGGACGATGATCAGATTCGCCGCAGTGTGCTGGAGGCGATGATCCTGGAAACCGTTCTGACCCAGGACGCCCAGCGCCAGGATCTGGCCCTGTCGGACGCGGATATCGACCGCCTGATCACCCAGATGCCCCAGTTCCAGGTGGATGGCCAGTTCAACCGTGACCGGTTCGTGGCCGTGATCCGCAACATGGGAATGGGCCCGCTGGAGTTCCGCGAAGCCATGCGCCGCCAGTACGTGGTCAACCAGATCCGCGGCGGCATCCTGGAGAGTGGCCTGGCCAGTCCCCAGGCGGTGGAGCACCTGCTTCGCATGCAGTACCAGACCCGCGATTTCCGCACCTTCACGCTGACCCCTGAGCTGGTGGCCGATCAGGTCAATGTGACCGAAGCGGACGTCGAGGACTACTACCAGAACAACCCCGGCGAGTTCATGCAGCCGGAGCGGGTGGATGCCGCCTACATCGAGCTGTCCCTCGACCGCATCGCCGAGGATATCGAGATCAGCGAGGACGAGCTGCGGGAGGTCTATCAGAACCGCGCCAGCGAACTGGCGGGTGAGGAGCGCCGGACCGCCCATATCCTGATCGAGGACGGCGACGAAGCCGAAGCCACCATTGCGGAAATCCAGGAGAAGCTGGCCGCCGGTGCCGAGTTTGCCGAGCTGGCGCGTGAGTATTCCGATGACCTGGCCTCCGCCGAGGATGGCGGTGATCTGGGCTATGCCGGCCGTGGCGTGTTCGACGGTCCCTTTGAGGAAACCATGTTCGAACTGGAGGAAGGGGAAATCTCCGAGCCGGTGGAAACCGCCTACGGGACACACCTGATCAAGCTGCTGGATGTGCGCAAGACCGAGCCACCAAGCTTTGAAGCCATGAAAGACGAGCTGCGTCAGGAGCTGGCACGGGAGCAGGCGGTAACCCGCTTCGCCGAGCTGCGCACCCGCCTGGCGGATCTTGCCTACTCCGAGGACAACCTGCGGGTGCCGGCGGAGGAGCTGGGCCTGGAGGTCAGGACCCGCAGCGGTATCACCCGGGACGGCGGTGAACCGCCTTTCGATCACCCCGGCCTGATGCGTCAGCTGTTCTCCGATGACGTGCTGCAGGATGCCTATAACACCGAGGTGATCGACGTGGCGGAAGATACTTCCGTGGTGGCCCGGGTGCAGGAATATTTCCCGGCGGCCCAGCAGCCCCTGGCAGAAGTGCAGGACGAGATCCGTCAGCAGCTGCAGGCGCGTCGCACCGAGGAGGCCCTGGCGCAGCTGGGGCGGGACCTGATTGCCCGTCTGCAGGACGGCGAGGCGCTGGCAGACCTTAATGTGCCGGTGGACAGCTGGCAGAGTTACCAGGATGTTGCCCGTACCAGCACCGAGATCAGTGCGCCGGTTCTGGAGCGGGCATTCGAGCTGCCCCGGCCGGAGTCCGAGTCACCGAGCTACGGGCTGACCGGTTACCAGGACGATCTGGTGGTGATTGCGCTGGATGAGGTCACCGACGGCGATGTTTCCGAGCGTCAGGACGAGGTGGATCAGTGGCAGCAGTTCATCGCTTCCCAGATGGCCCAGCGGGAATACCTGGCTTACCGGGAGCACCTGCGGGAGCAGGCGGAAGTCGAGCGCCCCTAGGGGCAGGCCCGTCGGCACAGGTTGACGGGTGCGCTGTGACAAAGAACGGGGCCGATTGGCCCCGTTTTTTGTCCGTGGTCCGGCGGATTATTCCGGACGCAGGCGGGTGGCTTTGAGGCTGTCCTTGATCTTCTTCAGGTGGTGCTGGAAATCCTTGCCCCGCTTGAGGGTCACGCCGGTGGCCAGGATATCGATCACGGTGAGGTGAATGATGCGGGAGGACATGGGCATATAGACCTCGGTGTCTTCCGAGGCCGTGATTTCCAGGGCGACGGTACAGCTGTGTGACAGCGGCGAGTCCGGCGCGGTAATGCCGATCACGGTGGCGCCGTTGGCCCGGGCGATCTCGGCAATGTCGATCATTTCCCGGGTGCGACCGGTGTAGGAAATCACCACGATCACATCACCGGTACTGGAGCCGGCCGCCACCATTCGCTGCATCAGGGCGTCGTCATAGCTCATCACCGGTATGTTGAAACGGAAGAACTTGTGCTGGGCGTCCATGGCCACCGGCGCCGAGCCGCCCATGCCGAAGAAGTTGATCTGCTTGGCCTGGATCAGGTGATCAATGGCCAGCTCCAGGGCCCGGGGCGAGAGCGCCTGGCGGGCCTTGTCCAGGCTGGCGATGGTGCTCAGCACGATCTTGTCGGCGAACTCGGCCACGGTATCGTCCGGGCTGATGTTCTGGCCCACGTAGGGGGTGCCGGTGGCGATGCTCTGGGCCAGCCGGATCTTGAAATCCGGAAAGCCGGTGGCGGAGAAACTGCGGCAGAACCGGTTGACGGTTGGCTCGCTGACATCCGCCGCCCGGGCCAGGGCGGCAATGCTGTACCGGGTCGCCGCGGTGGGGTCCCGCAGGATGGCCTCGGCGACCTTGCGTTCGGATTTGTTGAGGCTGTCGAGCCGGTCCTGGATAACCGCTAGGACATTATCGTCCTGGTGCGCATTCTTGGCTGCCATGGCAGTGACTTCTCCTTTCCCGCGGGGTATTCATTCCCCTTCTGGCGCGGGATTATACCGCGTTTGGCGATAAAAAGCGGTAGTAAAAATATCATGAAACCGTCAACGGGATTGGATTCCGAGCGAATATCTGCCATTATTTTAATAAAATTACTACAAATCCATGCCAGACGATGAGCCGGAGCGCCCGGGCCCAGAGTCGGCAACCCAGAGACACGGAGAAGAGAGACAGATCCATGGTCGACAAGAGCGAAAACCGCTGTGACCTGATGATGTTCGGTGCCTTGGGGGATCTGGCCCAGCGCAAGCTGTTCCCGGCCCTGTACCAGCTTGAGCGGGTGGGGCTGCTGGCTCGTGACACCCGCATCCTGGCCCTGGCCCGGGACCCGCAGGACACCGCCTCGGTGCGCCGGCAGTTGGGGGAGCGCATCCGGCACTATGTAAAGCGCGAGGAGCTGGAGACCGACATTCTGGACCGCTTCCTCGACCGCATCGATTACCTCTCGTTCGACTTTTCCGATAGCCAGGGCTACCAGCGCCTCAACGATTGGCGGGCCAACGGCGGCGGTGCGCTGATTGTCTACATGGCCACGCCGCCCTCCATCTACGGCATGATTGCCCGCCACCTGAGAGACCAGGGCTGCTGCAACGAGCAGACCCGGGTGGTGGTGGAGAAGCCCATCGGCCACGATCTGGACTCCTCCCGGGTCATCAATGACCAGCTGGCGGAGGTTTTCAACGAGAACCAGCTCTTCCGCATCGACCACTACCTGGGCAAGGAAACGGTCCAGAACCTCATTGCCCTGCGTTTCGCCAACAACCTGTTCGCCACCCAGTGGAACCAGAACCACATCTCCCATGTGGAGATCACCGTGGCCGAGAGCGTCGGCATTGAAGGCCGCTGGGGCTATTTTGACAAGGCCGGACAGATGCGGGACATGGTGCAGAATCACCTGCTGCAGCTGCTCTGCCTGATCGCCATGGATCCACCCTCGGACCTGTCCGCCGACAGCATCCGGGATGAGAAGGTCAAGGTGCTCAAGGCCCTGCGCCCGATCACCTCCGACATGATGGAAACCCACCTGGTGCGCGGTCAGTACACTGCCGGCACCAGCAACGGCAAGCCGGTACCGGGGTATCTGGAAGAGGATGACGCCACCAAGGGCAGCACCACCGAAACCTTCGTGGCGCTGAAGGCGGAAATCCACAACTGGCGCTGGTCCGGGGTGCCTTTCTACATCCGTACCGGCAAGCGGCTGCCGGAGAAGCTCTCCCAGATCATCATCCACTTCAAGCCGGCGCCCCATTACATCTTCGATCCTGACCAGAAGCATCTGGCCAACAACAAGCTGATCATCCGGCTGCAGCCGGACGAGGGCATGGAGCTGCAGATCCTCACCAAGGACCAGGGGCTGGACAAGGGCATGCGCCTGCGCCAGGGGCCGCTGGAACTGACCTTTTCCGAGACCTTCAACGCCAGCCGCATTCCGGATGCCTACGAACGGCTGCTGTGGGAGGTCATGAAGGGCAACCAGTACCTGTTCGTCCGGCGCGACGAGGTGGAGTACGCCTGGCGCTGGGTGGACCAGGTCATGTCCCACTGGCAGGATCATGCCGCCCATCCCAAGCGTTATGCCGCCGGCACCTGGGGTCCGGTGGCGTCCATTGCGATGATCACCCGCGACGGCAGGAGCTGGTATGAAGACGCCTGAGATTGCCTGGCCCCACGGCGTGCTGCCGGTACTGGGAGAGGATGCCGAGCAAATCGCCGGCCAGCTGGCCAGCCGCATAGCCGAGGCGCTGCAGGCGGTCCTCAGCCGTGAGCCGAGGGCAAGCCTCGCGGTCTCCGGCGGCTCCACGCCGGTGGGGTTGTTCCGGGCCCTGAGCCGCAAACCGCTGGACTGGGCCCGGGTGAATATCACCCTGGCGGACGAGCGCTGGGTAGCTGAGGACGATCCGGCCAGCAACACCCGCCTGGTGAGGGAGCATCTGCTGCAGGGCCCGGCGGCAGCGGCCCGGTTCTTTGGTCTGAAGCAACCCCGGGCCACGGCTCAGCAGGGCCAGCCCGACTGCGAGCAGGCGCTGGCGGACCTGAAGTGGCCGCTGGATGTGCTGGTACTGGGCATGGGCAACGACGGCCATACCGCCTCGCTGTTTCCGGACGCCCCGGAACTGCCCCGGGCGCTGGACCCTGGCAACCCGGACGTCACGATTGCCGTCAACCCCCCCAGCCAGGCCCAGCCCCGCATTTCACTGACCGCGGCAGCCCTGGGCCGCGCGCGCCTGGTCTTTCTGCACATCCGCGGGGAAGACAAGCTGGACACCCTGCGCCAGGCCCTTGCCAGGCCTGAGCAGACCGCCGCCATGCCGATCCGGCTGTTTCTGAGGCCGGGCTTGCAGGTGTTCTGGAGCCCCTAGCCGGAGTCTGGCCGAGGAACAGGGAATTCTTACTCAGGAAACAGAAGGGATAGCACCCATGTCATCATTGTCCATGCAGCATCGCCATCAGGTCCAGTCGGTTCTGGCGGCCTGTCCGCTGGTTCCAGTCATCAGCATCCAGGATCCGGCACACACCCTGCCGCTGGCCGGCGCGCTGGTGGAGGGAGGCATCAGGATACTGGAGGTCACCCTGCGCACTGAGCACGGCCTGGGCGCGATCCGCCAGTTGCGCAAGGCCTTTCCGGATGTATGGGTCGGTGCCGGCACCGTGGCCCAGGTCAGCCAGTACCGCCAGGCCGAGGCGGCGGGGGCCCAGTTCGTGATTACCCCCGGTGTCACCCGTGAACTGCTGGAATTCGGCATGACCGCGCACGCGCCGTTGCTGCCCGGAGTCTCCACCATTTCCGAGATGATGTTAGGCTATGCGCTGGGTTATCGGGAATTCAAGTTCTTCCCGGCCGAGGTGGCGGGCGGTATTCCGGCCCTGAAGGCCTTTGCCGGGCCCTTCCCGGACGTGTCTTTCTGCCCCACCGGCGGGGTCCGTCGTGAAACCGCCCGGGACTACCTGGCGCTGGCCAATGTAGCCGCCGTGGGCGGCACCTGGCTGACGCCCCGGGAGTCGGTGGAGGCCGGCGACTGGGCGGCCATCAGCGAGCTGGCGGCAGGAAGCCTGGCGGACCTCTGATGGCGTACAGGAGTATGGATGTTCAGATCTTGTTGTTACGCCGGGCCCTGGCGCCTGGTGGTGGTACTGGCCCTGACGGTGGTGTTCTCGCTCCCGGTCGGCGCCAGCCCGGACTTTAGCGGTTATGACAGTGTGGAGGCGCGAAAACAGGCGTTCTTCGAATACTTCCTGCCCCTGGTGAAAGAGCGTAACCGGGAAATCCTGGAAACCCGGGAAAAGCTTGTGCAATGGCGCCAACGGCCGGGCTCCGTTGAAGGCTGGAGCCGTGACCGGGTGGAGGCCATTGTGGCGGATTACGAAGTCAGCGATTTTGATCCGGACAGCGAGCGTTCATGGCAGCGCCTGTTGCGGCGGGTGGATGTGATCCCGCCTTCGCTGGCGCTGGCCCAGGCGGCCAAAGAGAGCGGCTGGGGACAGTCCCGGTTCGCCCGGCAGGGCAACAACTATTTTGGCCAGTGGTGCTTCGAGAAGGGCTGCGGCCTGGTGCCCCGGGAGCGGGGTTCGGACAGCAGCCACGAAGTGGCAGTATTCAGTTCGGCGGAAGAATCGGTTGATGCCTACATGCGCAACCTCAACCGCCACCCGGCCTACAGCTCGTTCCGCGCGCTCAGGGCCAGGATGCGCCAGCAGGACGAACCTATTTCCGGAGCCGCTCTCGCCGACGGCCTGGAGGACTACTCGGCCCGGGGGGAGAAATATGTGACCCGGCTGCGGGATCTGATTCGGTTTAATGAACTCAGCCGGCACGACCGGGAGAGCTGACGCCAAAACCCGTGCGGTTCGACAAAAAAAGCCCGGCTCAACCAGCCGGGCTTTTTTGTGGATGGAATCGGAGCCGGTTACTGGATCTCGCTGCCCACCCGGACGATCTTCATGGTGTTGGTGCCACCCTGGGCGTTGACGTAGTCGCCCTTGGTCATCACCACCAGATCGCCTTCGCTGACCACACCGTGTTTCACCAGTTCGGCGATGGCGCTGGCATTGATCTCTTCGTTCGGCAGGGACTGGGAGTCGAACGGAATGCTCTGGACGCCACGATACAGGACTACCCTGTGCTGGGTGCTGTGATGCCGGGACATAGCGAAGATGGGCAGGCTGGACTTGATGCGGGACATCATCAGCGGCGTCGCGCCGGTCTCGGTCAGGCAGATGATGGCGGCCACCCCCTCCAGGTGATTGGCGGCGTACATGGCGGACAGGGCGATGGCCTCATCCACCTTTTCCATGGATTCGTGAATCCGGTGCTTGGAGGTATGGGTGGAGGGATGCTTCTCGGCCCCGATGCAGATCCGCACCATGGCCTCGACCGCTTCCTTGGGGTAGTCCCCCACCGCGGTCTCCGCCGACAGCATGACCGCGTCGGTGTAGTCGAAGGCGGCATTGGCCACATCCGACACCTCGGCGCGGGTGGGCATGGGGTTGTCGATCATCGACTCCATCATCTGGGTGGCGGTGATGACCACGCGGTTCAGCGAGCGGGCCCGGTTGATGATGTGCTTCTGCACGCCCACCAGCTCGGCGTCGCCAATCTCCACCGCCAGGTCGCCGCGGGCCACCATGACCGCATCGGAAGCCTCGATGACCCGGTCCAGGGCCTCGGTGTCGTGGGCCAGTTCGGCGCGTTCGATCTTGGCCACCAGGCCGGCGGAGGAACCGGCTTCCTTGAGCAGTGCCCGGGCCGTGTGCATGTCCTCCGCGGTCCGCACGAAGGAAACCGCCACGTAGTCCGCGCCCAGCTCGGCGGCGGTCTTGATGTCCTGCTTGTCTTTCTCGGTGAGGGCGTTGGCCGAGAGGCCGCCGCCGCGCTTGTTCAGGCCCTTGTTGTTGGAGAGGGGGCCACCGATCAACACCCGGGAAGTGATGCTGTGGTCGTCCACCGCTTCCACGGTCATCTCGATGCGGCCGTCATCCAGCACCAGGATATCGCCGGTCTTGACGTCCTGGATCAGCTGTTCGTAGTCGATGCCCACCCGCTCCGAGGTGCCGGCTTCCTTGTCCATGCTGGCATCCAGCACGAAGGTCTGGCCGGGCTTGAGGGTCACCTTGTTGTCGGCGAAGCGGGCGATGCGCAGCTTGGGGCCCTGGAGATCCGCCAGCAGAGCGACGAACCGGCCCTGGGCCTTGGCGGCCTCACGGACATTGCGGGCGCGCTGGATGTGGTCTTCGGCGCTGCCGTGGGAAAAGTTCAGACGGGTGACGTCGACACCGGCCTTGATGATGGCGGCCAGTGATTCGGGGGAGTCGGTTGCCGGACCCAGGGTGGCGACGATCTTGGTACGCCTTAGCATTGTTATGTCCTTCTTACGGTGTCGGTGCATGGCGATAAACGAGGCAGCCGGATCCTGGCCCAGCTGCTCCTGTCGGCAAGAATTATCCGGCAGCTTTCATCAACGCCAGGGTATTGTCCAGCATGCGGTTGGAAAAACCCCACTCATTGTCATACCAGGCCATGACTTTGGCGTGACGGCCGATCACCCGGGTGTGGTTGGAATCGAACACGCTGGACAGGGCATTGTGGTTGAAGTCCACGCTCACCAGCTTCTCGCTGTTGAAGCCCAGCACCGAATTGTTGCCGGCGGCGGCTTCCACCACCTTGTTGATTTCCTCAACGCTGGTGTCGCGGCTGGGCACAAAGGTGAAGTCCACCAGGGACACGTTGATGGTGGGCACCCGCACGGCGAGGCCATCCAGCTTGCCGTTCAGCTCCGGAATCACCTTGCCGATGGCGGCGGCGGCGCCGGTCTTGGTGGGAATCATCGACTGGGTAGCGGAACGGGCGCGGTAGAGATCGCTGTGGTAGACGTCGCTCAGCTTCTGGTCGTTGGTGTAGGAGTGAACGGTGGTCATCAGGCCGGTCTCGATACCGATGGTCTCCTGCAGCGCGGCCACCACCGGTGCCAGGCAGTTGGTGGTACAGGAAGCGTTGGAAATAATCTCGTGGTCGGCGGTCAGGGTGTCGTGGTTGACGCCGTAGACGATCATGGCGTCGGCATCGGCCGAGGGTGCTGAGATGATCACCTTGCGGGCGCCGGCCTTGAGGTGGCCCTCAGCCTTGGCGCGGGAGGTAAACAGGCCGGTGCACTCCATCACCACATCGACGTGGTAGTCTTTCCAGGGCAGCTGGGCCGGATCCTTCACCGCGGTGATGCCGATACGGTCGCCGTTGACGCTCAGGGATTCGCTGTCATGACTGACCTTGGCGCTGAAACGGCCGTGGACGCTGTCGTACTTGAGCAGATGGGCATTGGTTTCGGCGTCTCCCAGGTCGTTGATGGCCACCACCTGGATCCGGTCACGGTAGTTGTTCTCGTAGAGGGCGCGGAGGACATTCCGGCCAATGCGCCCGAAACCGTTGATTGCAATGCGAATAGTCATGATAAGGCTCCACTGGTTACCGTGTTTTGTTGTTGATGTAGTAAATATAACAACAAATGATGAATTAATGAACGTCAAACGGTGAAAAAACGAAAAAAAGAAAGTAAACTTACAGTAATTATAACGTGAAAATCGCTCTGGATTCAGGAGGCAAGCCATGCACCCGACGGTTGATAAAGTGACCCGCCGCATCATTCAACGCAGCCAGGACAGCCGGCAGGACTACCTGGACCGTATGACCGCCCTGAAGCGGCAGTCCCCGCAACGGGAAGTACTGTCCTGCGGCAACCTGGCTCACGGTTTCGCGGCCTGCCAGCCGGCGGACAAGGACACCCTGAAACTGATGAGCAAGGCCAACCTGGGCATCGTCACCGCCTACAACGACATGCTGTCGGCCCATCAGCCCTACGAGCGTTTTCCCGATATCATCCGCGAGGCGGCCCACGGCATGGGCTCGGTGGCCCAGGTGGCCGGCGGCACCCCGGCCATGTGCGACGGTGTCACCCAGGGCCAGCCGGGCATGGAACTGAGCCTGTTCTCCCGGGATGTCATCGCCATGAGCACCGCGGTGGCGCTCAGTCACAACATGTTCGACGCCGTTGCCCTGTTGGGCATCTGCGACAAGATCGTGCCGGGGCTGCTGATCGGCGCACTCAGCTTTGGCCATCTGCCGGCGGTGCTGATTCCCGCCGGGCCCATGCCGTCTGGGTTGCCCAACAAGGAAAAGCAGCGGATCCGCCAGCTCTACGCCGAAGGCAAGGTGGGCAAGGATGAGCTGCTGGAAGCCGAGAGCCAGTCCTACCACAGCCCGGGCACCTGCACCTTCTACGGTACCGCCAACAGCAACCAGCTGCTGGTGGAAGTCATGGGCCTGCACTTGCCGGGGGCGGCCTTTGTCAATCCCGGTACGCCTCTGCGGGACGCGCTCACGCGGGCCGCCACCGAGCAGGTGATCCGGCTGTCCCAGCCCAACGGCGGCGAGCTGGGGCTGGCGGATATGGTGGATGAGAAGAGCATCGTCAATGCCCTGGTGGCGCTGCTGGTGACCGGTGGTTCCACCAATCACACCATTCACTGGATCGCCATTGCCCGGGCTGCCGGTATCCTGGTGGATTGGAACGACTACGCCGAGCTGTCCTCGGCGGTACCCTCCATGACCCGCATCTATCCCAATGGCCAGGCCGATGTGAATGCCTTCCACCAGGCCGGCGGCACACCTTTCCTGATTCGCGAGCTGCTGGATGCCGGCTACCTCCACAATGACGTGCAGACCCTGGTGGGCCATGGCCTTGAGCGTTACACCCGCATGCCCGAGCAGGACAACGGCAAACTGGTCTGGAAACCGGCGGTTACCAGCAGCGGCAACCCTGGTGTGCTCAGCAGTGCCCGTGAACCCTTCGCGCCGGATGGGGGCCTGCGGGTGCTTGCGGGCAACCTGGGGCGCGGGGTGATCAAGGTGTCCGCGGTGGCCCCGGAGCACCACCGGGTGGAGGCCGAGGCCGTGGTGTTCGACGACCAGAACCAGCTGGCGGTGGCATTCGAGGCCGGTGAGCTGGACCGGGACTGCGTGGTGGTGGTGCGGTTCCAGGGCCCCAAGGCCAATGGCATGCCGGAGTTGCACAAGCTAACGCCTTACCTGGGGGTGCTGCAGGATCGGGGCTTCCATGTGGCCCTGGTGACGGACGGCCGCATGTCCGGCGCCTCAGGCAAGGTGCCGGCCGCCATCCATGTCTACCCGGAGGCCCTGGACGGGGGCCTGTTGGCCAAGGTGCGCAACGGTGACCGGATCTGTCTGGATGCGGCAAATGGCACTCTCACGGTTGATGTAACCGAGCAGGAACTGGCTGAGCGGACGCCGGCGAGGGCGGATCTTGCGGCCTGCCACACCGGTCTTGGCCGCGAGCTGTTCGGCTGGATGCGCCGTGCCGCCAGCAGCCCGGAAGAGGGTGCCAGTTTCTTCTGGAATCACAACGCATGACGGCCGGTGACTATGCCCTGGTCGGGGACATTGGCGGCACCAACGCCCGTTTCGCCCTGGTGCGCGACGGCTCGGTGACCCTGGAGCAGATGGCAACCCTGGCCTGTGCCGATTATCCGAACCTTGACGCCGCCGTTCGGGACTACCTGGTCCGGGCCGCCTTGGAAAAGGGCGCGGCCGTGATGTCCGCCTGCCTGGCGGTGGCCTCGCCGGTAGGCGCAGACGAGGTACGGATGACCAACAGCCACTGGTCTTTCAGTGTGGCGGCCCTGAAAGCCGAATTTGGCTGGCGGCTGTTCAAGGTGGTCAACGATTTCACCGCCATGGCACTGGGGGTG
>NZ_JAWVZL010000010.1:0-56294 GCF_033722195.1 Marinobacter sp. | reverse complement strand
TCGATTACCGGCTGCTGTTCGATACCGACCCGCTGCACCGGGCCCTGGTCCAGCACACCGGGCCGCAGGGTGAGCGCCTGATGGTCATCGGCCCCCAGTCCCCCTCCCTTGCCCTGGACCCCTCCGAGACGGGCTGGCTGAAAACCTTCAGCGATTTCCTCTACCAGGGCGTGGTGCACCTGGTGCTGGGCTACGATCATGTGCTGTTCCTGCTGGTGCTGATCCTGCCGGCCACGCTTGCCCGTCCCGACCGGGGCGATGCCGGCACCGGCCGGCGGCTGCTGGAGCTGGCCGGCATAGTGACGGCCTTCACCCTGGCCCACTCAGTCACGCTGGGGCTGGCGGCGCTGGACATCGTGCGCCCGCCCATCACCTGGGTGGAGATCATCATCGCGCTGTCCATCGGCCTGGCCGCGGTCAACCTGTTCTGGCCCATTCTTGGCCGCAAGACCTGGAAGCTGGCGTTCGGTTTCGGACTGATCCACGGTTTTGGCTTTGCCAGCGTGTTGGGGGATCTGACCAGCGGAACCTCGCAGACGGTCCTGGCGCTGGCGGGCTTCAACCTCGGTGTGGAGCTAGGGCAGCTGGCGCTGCTGGTGGTGGTGTTTCCGCTACTGCTCTGGTTCGGCCGCTACCGGCTCTATCAGCGCGCAGCCGTTCCCGCCATGGCCCTTGGGGTCTCGGCGGTGAGCATGTACTGGGTGGTGGAGCGGGCCGCCGGCCTCTAGGGTCGGTCAACCGCTCCGGCCAGGGGGCTTCCCGGAGTGCTCGGCGACGACCACTCCGGGCTGATTGCTGCTCAGTGCAACGCCCGCATCTGGCGCGGATAGAGGGCCGCGCTGACCTCGGGTTCTTCCAGCAGGTCCGCCAGCTCCATATCGACGTCGGTTTCCTCGCCTTCCTCCGGCAACGGCTCGAACAGGGTGTTGAGCCAGGCTGCCACGTTCGGCGCCTCGTCCCGATCGTAATCGGTGGACAGGGCACGGATCCGCTTGAAGCCGATGATGCGCTGGTGGCGGGGGTCACGGATCTGTTCGAAACCACGCCAGTAGATGCGGTCCCGGGTGTGGAGCTGCACAAACAGGGTGTCGATGGGATCGCTGGTTTCGCCGCCGCTGGCAGCACCCTCCTGCTTCTCACGGATGGTGGTCCAGGCCGGATACAGGACCGCCACGGCATCGCCTTCCACGTGTTCGCGGGCGGCCCTCAGGATCAGGGCCCAGCGCGCCTTGTCGGCATCGGTTTCCAGGGAGTTAATGGGCAGGTCGTAGCTTTGATCGCTGGACAGGACGATCGCCATCATGGGCGCGTCGAGCTCACCCATGGCTTCCGCCTGCGCTACAGACACCAGTTCATCGATTGCCATCGGTTGGTTCATAATACCCTCGCCTCCTCGATGCCATCATGGTGGAGGGTGAAGGTTTCACCCTCACACACAGCATAGCCTGTTCCCGCCATAAAGATAAACGTGTCGACTGGACGAGCGGATCACCCCCGGCTGCTGCTATTCCAGCCGCTCATAATGGGCAAACCAGGGGTTGGCCTCCTCCAGCTGGGCGGCAAGCTGCAGCAGAGTGGCTTCGCCGCCGTGGCGGGCGCCAAACTGCACGCCCACCGGCAGGCCATCGGCGGTCCAGTGCATGGGCACCGACATGGCCGGCGTACCCGTCAGGTTTGCCAGCTGGGTAAAGGGCGTGCGGGCCAGGCTCTCCAGCGCCAGCTCATCCACCAGGCCACTGCGGTGCACCAGCTTGCCCGCCTTGAGCAGCAGCATCAGCCGTGATGCCAGCTGCAGGTGGGCCGGGGTATTGAGCTCACCGATCCGCGCCGGCATGCGACCGGTGGTGGGGCACAGATAAAGATCGAAGCGCTCGAAGAACACGCCGAGGGCTCGGCCGAATTCGTTCCAGCGCTGGCGCAGGCGGACGTAGTCCGGCAGCGGCAGGGTATTGCCCAGCATACCGATCAGTCGGGTATCCAGTTCGAAGTCCGATGACTTGGCTCCCAGTTCCTGGCGGGCCTTCTGCATCAGCGCGGAAACTTCCCCGAAATAGAGCCCCAGGTAGCATTTCGCCAGCGCCTGGCCGTCGAACTCCGGTTTTGCCAGTTCCACATGGTGGCCCAGGTTCTCCAGGGTGCGGGCGGTGGCTTCCACCGCTTCGATGCACTGGCGGTCCACTTCGGTGCCGTAGGGGGACGCGGTGAACAGGCCGATCCGCAGCGGCCCGGGAGCGCGCTGCATCAGGTCGGCGTAGGCGCCCGGTGGCGGTGCGATCTCGAAGGGATCCCCCGGCGCGGGGCCGGCCAGGGCATCCAGCATGGCCGCGCTGTCCCGGACCGTGCGGCTGACCACGTGGTCGCAGGAGGCACCCGTCCAGTGCTCCGCCATGTCGGGACCCGCGGAAATCCGGCCACGGGAGGGTTTGAGACCAAACAGGCCATTGTAGGCCGCGGGGATGCGGATGGAGCCACCGCCATCGTTGGCGCCGGCCATGGGCACGATACCCGCCGCTACCGCGGCGCCGGAGCCGCCACTTGAGCCGCCGGGAGTCAGGTCCGTGCGCCAGGGGTTGCGGCTCGGGCCCCAGAGTTCGGATTCGGTCACCGCCTTGAGGCCGAATTCCGGCGTTGCGGTGCGGCCCAGGAACACCAGCCCGGCCTTGCGGCTGCGGCGCACATAGTCCGAATCCTGGCGCGGCACGAAATTGCGGTAGGCGCGGCTGCCATAGGTGCAGGCCTCACCGGCCTGGTGCTGGCTCAGGTCCTTGAGCAGGAAGGGCACACCGGCCAGCGGCGCATCGGCCGGTGGCTGCTGCGCCAGGGCCTGTTCGAACTGGGGCTGGCAGATGGCGTTAATGCGGCCGTTGACAGCGCCGGCCCGGGCAATGGCGGCCTCGCAGACTTCGCGGGCGGAAACGTCGCCGCGCCGGATCAGGTCTGCCAGGGCAACGGCATCGTAGCGCAGGTATTCGGATGGCTTCATGGTGGTATCCGTTGGCTGGTGGTCTTGTGTCCTCAAAACTGGCACAAGCATACCGCAACGGAGGGTTTATAGAAGCGACTCGATCCTGTCTATAAGGGCCTGATCATCCGGGCGGACCTGGCTGGTGAAATGCCACACCTCACCGCTGCGCTGGTCCACCAGGTACTTGTTGAAATTCCAGCGGGGCATCTCGCCGCTGGCCTCCGCCAGGCCCCGGAAGATGGGGTGGGCGTTGGCGCCGCGTACACTCTGGGGCGCGGTCATGGTGAAGGTGACCTGGTAGTCCACGAAGCAGACCTCGGCGGTCTTTGCCTCGCTGCTGGCCTCCTGGCGGAAATCGTTTGACGGTACGCCGATCACCACCAGACCACGGTCACGGTAGCGCTGGTGCAGCGCCTCGAGACCCTCGAACTGACCGGTGTAGCCACAGAAACTGGCGGTGTTGACGATGAGCAACGGCCTGCCCTCGAACGCCTGGCAGGGATTCACCGACTCCACCGAGCGCAGCTTGTTAACCTCGTGGTCCAGCCAGGCCGGGCATTCGGCCAGAGCCGCGGGCGAGAGCAACAGGGCCGACAGGCCGGCGATGACGAAACGGACAGGATGCAAGGCATTCATGGACGATCCTCCTGCCAGGTTATACGATCTGTGGATCGAAGCGGTTTCAATTCTCCGCCCCACGGTTCTGAAGGATGGCGATGTTCGCAGTAGCACTGACCGCCCTGCTGGCCGGCACCCTTTCCATGGCCTCCCTGGCGGCGCCGGCAGGTCCGGCCGCCGCGCCCGAGCCGGTGGATGACTGGACCGATATCGTCCGCAGCAGCCCCTACTGGGTTAGCCAGGGGGTCCACGACAACATCCTCACCATCCGGCGCTGGGTACTCACCGAGTCCGCCTATTGCGACGAGCCGGACCGCCACATCCTGTTCGATGTGCGCGGCGAGTTCCTGGGCTGGATCGAGGACGCGCCGACCCGCGCCGCCACCCAGACCCTCCTCAACGAGACCCGCGCCAGGCTGGCCGCCGACGGCCGGGTGTCGGCCTGGGCCCGGGGCGACGACGGCACCACCGGTTACCCCTTCGCACTGGCCTGCGACCAGCCCCACGTCAATCTGGACGAAGCCCGGGCACGCTACCTGGGCACACTGCCCGCGGACCGGGTCTGGGGCACCTGGGACGATCTGGTGCTGGGTACGCCCGAAGACCCCAGGCCCCTGCACGAGGCCCTCGACTACGTATTCCGGACCCGTCAGGCCCAGGGCCGCCTGGAGCTGCCGGAGGCCCTGCCGCGCTACCTTGCCGGCCAGATCCTGATTGAGAGTGGCGGCCAGGTGCGGGCCCATTCCATAGCCGGCGCCCGGGGCATACTGCAGCTTCTGCCGGCGGCCCTGGATGACTGCGGCGTGCCGGTGGCCAGTCACTGGCACCGCATGGCCCAGATTGACTGCGCCCTCAAACTGATGCACCAGAACGCCCGCAACCTGCGGCCGGCGTTCGAGGAGCGTTTCGGCGGGCTGCCCGCGGACAAACGCGACCGCCTGTTCACGCTGCTGCTGATCCAGGCCTACCACGGCGGCCTGGGGCGCATCACCTCCCTGCTCAGCGACGACAACCTGGCCCGTCCGGCGCGCTATTTCGCCCGCTACCATGAGCGCTTCAGCGCCGGCGATATCGCCTTTGGCCTGATTTTCCACAACCTGGGCCGGGATCGCTTTGGCCTGGCGTCGCTGTATTATGTGGCGGATGTTCAACTGGCCACCGCCGCGCTCTGCAACTCACCGCGCCTGCGGGGCTCCGATTTCTGCCGTTGACCGGAGGCCTGCCATCCTGGATCTGCCGCTGCTGCCCGATTCCCTGCCCGCCGGCCTGGCGCTGATATTGCTGGCCTGCTCCGCGCTGACCTCGATGATCACCGCCAGCCTGGGGGCCGGCGGTGGCGTCATGCTGCTGGCCCTGATGGCCCTGTGGCTGCCGCCGGCAGCGATCATCCCGGTCCACGGCCTGATCCAGCTGGGCTCCAACGCCGGGCGGGCCGCCATGACCTGGCGCCAGGTGGACTGGCGGGCGATCGCCGCCTTCGCACCCGGGGTGCTGGCGGGAGTACTGCTGGGAGCCTGGCTGCTGGTGGCACTGCCGGCCGCGGTCTGGCAGCTGACCATTGGCCTGTTCGTGCTCTACCTGTGTTGGGGGCCGGCCCTTCCCACTCAGGCACTGGGTCTGCCGGGCACTTTTGTCGCCTCTGCGATCACCAGCTTCATCAGTCTCTTCGTGGGGGCCAGCGGCCCCCTGGTGGCGGCCTTCATCAAGCAGATGCACCAGGACCGCTTCGTCACGGTCGCCACCTTTGCCGCCGCCATGGTCCTGCAACACGCCCCGAAGGCGGTGGTGTTCGGACTGGCGGGCTTTGTGTTCCATGAGTGGCTGGTGTTCACCGCGGCGATGATTGGCTTTGGCTTTGCCGGCACCTGGCTGGGCCTGCACCTGCTGCACCGGCTCACCGACCGGCGCTTCCAGCAGGCCTTCAACTGGATCCTGACCCTGCTGGCACTGCGGCTTCTCTGGCAGGCCGCCAGCTCATTTTGGGGGTAGCGCCGGCCTAATCCGGGCCCGGCGCCCGCGCCACTCCTCGTAGATCGCATTGGCCGCCAGGGACGCCAGAATCAGCCCGCCCCCGATGAACCCGAGCACCGGTGGCACTTCCCCCAGGAACAGCCAGACCAGGAAGGTTCCTATCACGGTTTCCAGCAACAGCAGGAGGCTGACCTCGGCGGCCGGCAGGTAACGCGGGCCGGTCTGGATCAGGATGCTGGCCGCCGGCAGGAAACCCAGACACAGCAGCAGGATCAGACCCATATCCCGCCAGCCCGGCCATTGGGCGCCGCCCAGCAGGGCACAGACCAGCGCCAACGCCAGGGCTCCCACGATCAGCATCACGCTCATATCGACGCCGGAGCGGGAGCGGGCAACCGCCAGGTTGGAGGCCAGGGCAAAGGCGGCCAGCCCCGCCATCAAGAGCCCCAGGGGCTCCCCCTTGCCCATTTCCCCCACCGCCATCAGGGTGGCGCCACCGACACACACCACGATCAGCACCCAGGTCCGGGTTGGCAGGCGCTCCTTCCAGATCAGCCAGCCCAGCAGGGCGGCGATCACCGGGGCGGTGTTGAGGATTACCAGAACATTGCCGGCGGCGGTGTACTTGACCCCGGTGACGAAGCCCAGGGTACTGAGACCGAACGCCAGCCCGCAGTAGAGCCCAGGCCAGCCACAACGGACCATTTCCTGAACCAGCCGGCCGCGATAGCGCAGGCCGTTGATGACCAGAAACCCCAGCGCCAGCAGCAGGCCACGCCAGAACAGGAATACCAGGGGCGTCACCGAGGTGCTCTTGACCAGCAGCGAATCCGGCGACAGCAGCAGCACACCGAGACCGGCAATCAGGAAGCCCTTGCGGCGAAGATGACGCAGGGACTCATCGGGGCTGTTTTTGACGGCATTCTCGGCCATGCTTTATCCCTGTTATGCTGTTTTGACCCTAACAATGTCAGGACCCAACACACTCAGTCCGGGAGAGACCGACCATGTCCAGCGAAAACCTGCACGCCCCCCGCGAACGCCTGAGCAAGGAAACCCTCCACCTGCACCACTGCATCGTCTCCATCATGGAGGAGTTCGAGGCTGTCGACTGGTACCGCCAGCGCGCCGATGACTGCGATGACGAATCCCTCAAGGCGATACTGCTGCACAACATGCGCGAGGAGATGGAGCACGCCGCCATGGCCCTGGAATGGCTACGCCGCAACAGCAAGGACTTCGACGGTCACCTGCGGGAATTCCTCTTCACCGAGGGCGATATCGCCGACCACCATTAAACCCGGTCCGGAGCCGGTGGCTCCGGCACCGTGACCACACAATTGCGACCCCGGGCCTTGGCCGCGTAGCAACCCTCGTCGGCCCGGGCCAGGGTTTCCTTGGGGCCGCTGTCGAGCGCTGACAGTGTGGTGACACCGATGCTGGCGGTCACCGAAAAACGCTCCCCCTCGCGCTCCAGCACCACGCTCGCCACCGCCGCCCGCAGGTTCTCGGCAATGGTTTCGGCGCGCTCAAGACCGCAGGCCGGCAGCAGCACCGCGAATTCGTCGCCGCCGATGCGGGCGACCGAGTCCGACTGCCTCACCGCCTCGCTGAGTCGCTGGGCCAGCTGGCGCAGCATCTCGTCCCCCAGCAGGTGGCCGCCGCGATCATTGACCGGCTTGAAATAATCCAGGTCCACCAGCATCACCACACTGGGCGTGCCCAGGCCCGGGGCCTCCGCCAGCCATTTATCCAGCGCCGCATTGAACGCCCTGCGATTGAGCAGACCCGTCAGGCTGTCGTGGCTGGCCTCCCAGGACAGGCGCTGTTCCCGGCGCCGGCGCTCGCTGTCGTCCCGCAGCACCAGCACCAGGCGCTCGCGGGCCGTGTCCCGGTTGACCCGAAGCATGGTCAGCTCGATATCCAGGTGCTGGCCCTGGCGGTTGTGCAGCACCGTGTCGAGACTGCCGATTTCGTCGAAGGCGAGGAAATCGGCAAGCTGCCAGGGCCGGTCATCGAGATCCCGGAACTGCACGGTATCGAACAGCGAACCGGCATCCTCATCCAGGTTGGCGCCGATGAAGTCCCGGGCGGCCTGGTTGGCAAAGCGGATGCCTCCGGCCTTGTCCATCAGCAGAACGCCCTCGTGGAGGACGCCGAGGATACTGTCCGCGCGCTGTTGCTCCGCCCGCAATTGCTCCTCCACTTCCAGTTCCTGCGTGATGTCCCGCAGCACCGTTATGGTGCCCATACACTTGTCCGGCGTCTGGATGGCGGAGGTCATGGCGTCCACCCAGACCACCCGGCCCGACAGGGCGTCACGGAGCCGGAACTTGCCCCGGTAATGACGCTGCTGGATCAGGGCATCCCGCCAGGCCTGCAGGGCCTCGGCGCGGTCCGCCTCGTAGACCCCGGAAACCAGGTAGCGGTTGTGTAGCTGGTCCTGGCTCAGGCCGCTAATGCTCTCGAAAGCCGGGTTGACGAACTCGATACGGCCCAGGGCGTCGGTCTGGACAATGCCGATGGGAGAACTCTGGGACAGGGCCCGGAAGAAGGCCTCCCGTTCCTGCAGCGAGGCCAGCACCTCATTACGCTCGGCATTGATCTGGTTGAAGGTCTCCGCCACCTGGCGGATCTCACGACCACCCCCAACCCGGATCGGGCGCTGCCGGTCACCCTGGTGATGCTGGCTGATCTGATCCGACAGGTCCGCCAGCGGCACCAGCAGGCGGCGATAGGTGACCAGTGCAATCGGCGCCACCAGGGCTGCCACCGCCAGGGCCAGCCAGAACATGGTGTCGGTCAGCCGCTCCACCGGGGCGAAGGCATCGGTTACCGGCCACACTGCCGCGACAAACCACGGCGCCTGGTCCAGCTGGCGCACCGCCATCATGGTCCGGATACCCTGGCTGTTGCGGGTAAAGCGAACCCCCTCGTAACCCTTCAGGGCAGCGGCGACAGCGGGGTTGGACCGGGGCGCCGGTGCCATGACCTCATCCGGCCGATGGTGGGCAAGGGTGATGCCGCTGCGGGTGGCCACCGCGATGTAGCCCTGCTCACCCAGACGGGTGCGCAGAAGACCCCCCATGAAATTGTCTTCCGACAGATGGATCGCGCCGCCGAGCACGCCGATAAATTGCTGACCACTGTCAAAAATGGGTGCCGTGATGATGATGGTGGGCTCCCCCGTCCTGGCGATGAAGGGCTCGGAGATCAGCGTGGTCATCTGGCTGCTCGTGAGCTTGAAATAGGCCCTCTGTCCGGCGTCGAAGCCCACCAGCCCGGCACCCGGGTACTCAGCGATCACCTGGCCGCTGGCATCGAACAGATAGAGCGCATTGAACAGGTGGCGGAGGGCGATCTGGCGGTCCAGCAGCAGTTTCGCCCGGCCCTCCAGGGTAACCGCCTCCATGTTCATCTCCGAGGCAACACTGGTCAGGGTCTGGAAACGGGTGCTGAGCTTGGCGTCCAGTTCCCGGGCCACCAGCGAGGAGAGCGTGGTCATCTGCTCCCGGACCTGGCTCTCCAGTTCCTCACGGCCGAGGTGGCTGTTCACCAGGGTCACGGCGATGGCGGTGAGTATGACCACCAGGACCACCAGGGTCACCGCCCGGTTTACCAGACTGTCGAACCAGCGATGGAAGGTATGCTTCAGGGCCATGGGGGACCAGTCAGTTGGCCCCGGACCGGCCAGCTCCGACAGGATCGTTCTGGCAGTGGCAGGGCGCGGTTTGCGATTGTCACGGGTAGGAGTGTAACAGACCCTGAAAACAGCGCGATGGCCTCTGGAAATCACAAATAATAATCCTTATCATTTATCTTCATCTTTTCTGTGGGGTCCATCATGTCCGAAGCCACTCTCTCCACACCCGATACCGCCCTGCTGGGACCGATCCAACAGCTGTTAGAAATGGGCGGACCTGTAATGCTGGTATTGCTGGCACTGTCGGTGGTCGGCCTGGTTACCTTTTTCTACCTGATGATCACCGGCGCCCTGTTCGCGCCCCGCTTCAGCCGCGAACTGAAACAGACAGTGGCGGGCTGGCGCCAGCAACCGGGCCGCCAATGGCCGGCAAAGCTCAGCGAGCCTGCGGGCTGGTTTGCCGCCACCAATCCCTTGCGACCCATGCTGCGGGACAGCATGAGCGCCTGCCTGGACGGCCAGGACGCCACCAGCCTGCGGGAAGACCTGGCGCGACGTGCCCAGAAAGCCCTGCAGCCGTTCGAGGCGCCGCTGAAGATCATTGAAGTGATTGCCGCCCTGGCCCCGCTGCTGGGCCTGCTGGGTACCGTCATGGGCATGATGGATGCGTTCGGCGCCATGGCTGCGGCGGAAGGCCGTGCCAGCGCCAGCCAGCTCAGTGGCGGCATCTACGAAGCCCTCATCACCACCGCGGCCGGTCTGGTCCTCGCCATCCCCTTCGCGGCCGTGGCGGCCTGGGTGGAATTCCGGTTGCGCCGGATCAATGCCCGGATGAACGATGCCCTGGTGCAGATCATCAGCGCACCCGCGGTTGATGCCGGCCTGCCCCCGGTGAGGGTCCAGCAGGCGGCCGACGGCCATGCTCCGGAAAGCCATTACAGCAAGCCCCGCGTGGCCCATGCAGCTGGTTGAACCCCGGCCAGCGCGGCCGATGCCGATCCGCATCACGCCGCTGATCGACGTGGTGTTCATCCTGCTGGTGTTCTTCATGCTTACCACCCGGCTGCTGCCCATTGACGAGCTTTCCCTGGCCAACAGCAGCCGGCAGGGCACCAGCACCGGAGATCCGCTGCCGGCGCTGCAACTGCAGGCAGGCGGTGACGTGCGCTGGCGCGACCAGAGCTGGCGTCTGCCGGAGTTGACCCGGGCACTGACGGCGGAGGGCATCCGCCGGGTGAACCTGGCCGCCAGTGGCGACGCCAGCCTGGCGGATTTCACCACCACCCTGGGGGCCCTGACCCAGGCCGGCATCGAACCTCGCTGGCAGCGTGACAGCGCCGGCCCGGAGGTGCGCTGATCCATGTCCGACCTGTTACCGCCTCCTCCCGGTAGCGGCAAGGGCCTGCTCGACCGTGTCGAGGACAGCCTGCTGCCGCTGATCAACCTGGTTTTCCTGCTGCTGATGTTCTTCATCGTGGCCGGCCAGATGAGCGAGGCCCGCCTGCCGGAGCTGCCGCCCATCGCCGGTCAGGGTGGCGAGCAAGGCCCCCGCGCCGACCTGATGATGGCGGCTGACGGCCGTCTTCGGGTGGCCGGCCAGTCGGTGGAGCCCGCCAACCTGGGTCGGGTTCTGCCGGAACCCCGGCCGGAGGAGCCCCTGCGCCTCGCCGCCCACCGCGACGTCACCATGGCCGAACTCGAGGCCCTGTTCCGGCGTCTGGAGACCGTGGGCCACACCGACGTTCTGCTGCTGACGGAGCCCCAGCCATGACCCCACTGCGGCAGTGGCTGGTGCTGCTGGTGTCCGGCCTGCTGACAGTGGCGGTGCTGGCACTGGCGCTGCCGGCCGCCCCCACCGTACCGGAGCTGTCCGGCCAGGCCCCGGTCAATGCGCCGGCCAGCGTACGCATCAACCTGGCGGAGCGTCCCCGGGCCGAGGCCCCCCAGCCGGAACCGGCAGAGGAATCCGAACCGGAACCCGCGCCCGAGCCGGAACCTGAGCCAGAACCAGAGCCAGAGCCAGAGCCAGAGCCGGAACCTGAGCCAGAGCCAGAGCCGGAACCCGAGCCCGAACCCGAACCCGAACCCGAGCCCGAGCCTGAACCCAAGCCAGAACCTGTGCCGCAGCCAAAGCCCGAGCCCAGACCGGAACCGAAGCCGGAACCCCGGGCCCAACCTGAGGCGAAGGCCGAGGTCGCCGAGACACCCCAGACTCAGTCCGTAGCGGCCGAGTCCAGTGGCGAGCCCACACCCCAGCCGGAACAGGTCGAGCTGCGGGCCGGCGTCTCCAGCGCCATGGACAGCTACCTGAGCCGCCTTGCCCGCCATCTGAGCCGGCACCAGGAATATCCCCGTCGCGCCCAGCGTATGGGTCAGGAGGGCGTGCCCCTGGTGGAGTTCACTTTCGGCCGCAACGGCGAACTGCTGGCAAGGCGCCTGGTGCGGGAGTCCGACCACAGCCTGCTGAACGAGGCGGCACTGGCCATGCTGGAGCGGGCCGCGCCTTTGCCGGAGGTCCCCGAGGACATGACAGGGCAGCGCTTCACCCTGCGGGTGCCGGTGCGTTTCCGGCTGCAGTAGCCGGGCAAGAACTTGCCCGGCGCGCAAGATCTGGCTCCGCGCCAGCAAGGCCTTGCTCAAGCGCGCCCACCGAAAACCTCAAATCCTTGTTTTCACGAGATATTAGAGATTGGCACGGGTCTTGACTGTCCTGGGTCGGCGTCGCTCACGCGCAGGGACGCACCCACTCAATCAAGTCATGGAGCAGACTATGCCAACCCCGTGTTATATCAGCATTGAAGGCAAGACCCAGGGTAACATCACCGCTGGCGCATTCACTTCGGATTCCGTCGGTAACATCTACGTGGAAGGTCACGAGGACGAGGTGCTGGTGCAGGAATTCAGCCACATCGTGACCGTGCCCACCGATCCCCAGTCCGGCCAGCCCGCGGGCCAGCGCGTTCACAAGCCCTTCAAGTTCACTGCCGCCCTCAACAAGGCCACGCCGCTGATGTACAACGCCCTGGCGTCCGGCGAGATGCTGCCCAAGGTGGAGCTCAAGTGGTACCGCACCTCGGTGGAGGGCAAGCAGGAGCATTTCTTCTCCACCATCCTGGAGGACGCCACCATCATCAACATCGACTGCAAGATGCCCCACTGTCAGGACCCCGGCAAGGCCGAGTTCACCCAGCTGGTGGAAGTGTCGGTGGCCTACCGCAAGGTGACCTGGGAGCACAGCGTGGCCGGCACTTCCGGCTCCGACGACTGGCGCTCGCCCATCGAGGCCTGATCCCGCCACCGGGACGGCTTACTGAAACGGCCCGCACCCGCGGGCCTTTTTCCTGCCGCTGTCTGGTTGTGCCGGTTGCACAGATAGACGTTTCGAAGCGGCCTGTGGGCCGGTATGATAGCGGCATCATGACCGCAGCCATCCGTCCTCCCCAGACCCCGCTCAGTGCCCAGGAGGCCCGCCTGCTGGCACGCCTGCTGTGCGACACCACCGAACGGGTGCTGTGGCAGGACTGGCGCCAGCGAATCCAGCAGCAGCGGCCCGAAGCCAGCCTGGTGTGCCGGGTCGGCAGCGGTAACGCCACCTACCACCGTTTCCATGCCGGCCGGCAACAGCACAGCATCACCTACGGCAGCCGCATGGTGGTGGCCAAGTTCCGGGCTGAGACCGCTCATGGCTGGCTCTCCAGTCGCGAGATCGAGGCCCGCAACTACTTCGGTGGCGTGGTGTCCACCCGCCACCTGCTGGCCCATACCTGCTGCCACGAATTTGCCCACCTGCTGCAGCAGCTGGCCGGCCACCGCTATCGGGGCTCGGTACACAACCGGCATTTCTACCGCCTGCTGGACGACCTGCACCGGGACGGCAGCGCCGAACACGCCTGCGACTACCTGACCGACGCCGCCCGTCACCACGGCCTGCCCCTGCCGGACGCGGCGTTTCCGAAAGCGGCGGCGCTGGTCGCCGCCAGCACCTGGCGGGTCGGGGACGCCGTCCGCTTTGGCCGCGACCCGGGCGGACATCAGGGCATCATCCAGAAGGTCAACCGCAAGACCTGCACAGTGCTGGGCACCGGTCCCTCGAAGGGACTGACCTACCGGGTGCCCTTCGGCCTGTTAAGGGGCGAGTTCGGCTGAGGTTGCTAGCAGCTCCTTGAGTTCCGGCAGGCAGGAGCCGCAGTTGGTGCCGCAGCGCAGCTCCCTGCCCAGCGCTGCCACGTCCCGGTGGCCAGCCGCCACCGCCGCCTCGATCTGACGCTGGCCCACCTGGAAGCAGCTGCACACCACAGGCCCGATGTCCTCCTGTGCCACATCCCGGCAGGCCAGCAGGGTCCGGCGTTGGGTTTCGCTCAATGGGTCGGCGCCAAAGCAGTTCGCCAGCCAGTCGGTGTCCGGCAGCCGGGAGGCTTCGCTGTCCACCAGCAGCACCGCCTGCAGTTGCCCCGCCTCGATCCGGGCGGCGCGGAACAGACCCCGGGCCCGGTCCGCCATCACCAGTTGTGGCGCACCCCCCAGCCAGTCGGCAGCCGCTTCCGGCCAGGGCACCGGATCCAGACCCGCCACCTGCCAACGGTCGCAGGCCGCCAACGGCACCCGGCTCCAGTAATCCGCACGCCAGCGCTGGGCCCGGCCGTGGCGGGTCAGCAGGCGGGCATGCCACGAAGCCGGAAAGGGCCTCAAACTGGCGATGCCGTGCTTGCTCTCCGGCTGCCCCGACACCGGGTCGGTCACCGGCGCAATCAGCTCCGAGGCCAGGGCCTGGGAGGCGAACTGCCGGTTCCAGTGGATCGGGATGAAGACCTCACCGGGGCGCTGGGCCGCGCTGACCCGCACCCGCGCCAGGAAGCGGCCACCCTGGTTCTCCAGGCTGCCCAGGCCGCCGTCCACCAGCCCCAGGCCGGCGGCATCGACCGGGTGCACCTCGATGAAGGCTTCGCTGCGGTGCTGCAGGAGGCGGGGTGACCGGGCGGTACGGGTCATGGTGTGCCACTGGTCCCGGACCCGCCCGGTGTTGACGATCAGAGGGCGGGCATGATCCGGTTGCTGTCCCGGCGGCACTGTGTCGATGGCCACCAGTCGGGCCCGGCCATCGGGATGGCAGTAGCGGCCGTCGGCGAACAGCCGCCGGCTCTGGCCTGCGCTTTGCTCCGCCGACCTTATCGGCCACTGCCGGGGGGTCATCCTGTCATAGTCGGCATCGCTGAGCCGGCTCAGGCCGGCCAGGTTGAACACCCGCCGGCCCTGGTTCTCGAACGCCGACAAGGCCGCGTGCTCGCGGAAAATTGCGGCCGGGCCGTCGTAGTCAAAGGCCGCGCTGTGGCCCAGGCGCTTGCCCACTTCCGCCAGCAGCCACCAGTCCGGGCGTGCGTCTCCCGGCAGCGGCAGGAATCGCCGCTGCCGGGAAATGCAGCGCTCGGAATTGGTGACGGTGCCGTCCTTCTCGCCCCAGCCCGCAGCCGGCAGCAGGATATCGGCGAAAGCCGTGGTGTCGGTGCGGGCCACGCAGTCCGACACAATCACTGTGGGGCAGCGGGCCAGGGCGGCCCGCACCCGGGCATTGTCCGGCAGGCTGACCGCCGGGTTGGTGGCCATGATCCAGATCACCTTGATGTCGCCCCGGTGCACCGCCTCCAGCAGGTCCACCGCCTTCAGGCCCGGCCCCGACGCCAGCGCCGGCGCACGCCAGAAGCGGGTAACCCGGTCCCGGTCCGCATCGCATTCGTAGTCCATGTGGGCCGCCAGGGTATTGGCCAGCCCCCCCACCTCGCGACCGCCCATGGCGTTGGGCTGACCGGTCAGGGAAAAAGGGCTGGCACCGGGCCGGCCCACCCGGCCGGTGGCCAGGTGGCAGTTGATGATGGCGTTGGCCTTGTCGGTGCCCGCCACCGACTGGTTCACCCCCTGGGAGAAGGCCGTGACGGTTTTCGCGGTGGTGCCGAACCAGCGGTAGAAGCACTCCACATCCGCCGCCGGCAGGTCGCAGCCGGCGGCCACCGTGGCGATGTCCGGAGCGCTGCGCCGGGCCGCCGCCAGGGCGCCCGGGTAGCCCTCGCAATGCCGGCCCAGGTAGTCCAGGTCCACCAGGCCCTGGTCCGCCAGCCACACCAGCAGACCGTTGAACAACAGGCTGTCGCTGCCGGGCCGCAGCATCAGGTGCAGGTCGGCCAGTTCGGTGGTGGCGGTCTGGCGGGGGTCAATCACCACCACCCGCCGGCCTGGCCGGGCCGAGGCCTTCATGCGCTGGTAGAGTATGGGGTGGTTCCAGGCGGTGTTGCTGCCGCTGAGCACCAGCAGGTCCGCCAGCTCCAGGTCGTCATAGCAGGCCGGCACCGCGTCGGCACCGAAGGCGCGCTTGTGGGCCGCCACCGCCGACGACATGCAGAGCCGGGAATTGGTGTCCACGTGGGGGGTGCCGACAAAGCCCTTGGCGAGCTTGTTGGCGACGTAGTAATCCTCGGTCAGCAGCTGGCCGGACAGGTAGAAAGCCACCGATTCCGGACCCTGTTCGGCAATGGCCTGCCGTATCGCGTCAGCGGTGGCGTCCAGCGCCTCGTCCAGGTCCACATTGCGGTCCGCCACCCGGGCTTTCAGCAGGCGCTCGCCATGACCCAGGGTTTCACCAAGGTTGGTGCCCTTGACGCACAACCGGCCCTGGCTGGCCGGATGCGCCGGGTCGCCCGCCACCGGGCTGCCGGACCGGGCCAGCACGCCGCAGCCCACACCACAGTAGGGGCAGGTTGTCCGGACGTTGGTAGTGTCTGCTTCGGTCACGGGTCACCCTGTCTGCCGGCCCCGAGCTGGCGGGGCGTTTCAAACGGAACAAAAAAAGCCCGGGCGGGATACCACGGCGGACCTTGAACAAGCCTGCGCCGTGGTACCCCGGCCGGGCACCTTTGCCAAAACGATCGTCTACTGAATCTGTGCAGACCAAAGCAATTACAGGGCCAATGTCCCCCGAATGCCCTGACCGCGGCGTTGGTGGGCGGGCTCAGCGGGGCTTGGGGCAAGCTCCCGAACCGGTGGGCTCCGGCGGGCGCCTGAAAAAGGTGCAGGTCGGGCGCCGACGCGCCAGCCCGGGGCGTTTCACTGCCGCTGTTGTCGGCGCCGGCTCCAGCCCAGCGCCACCACCGTTAGGGCCGGCAGAAAGGTCAGGGTGACCACCGCCGCCCCCAGCAGGCCGAACAGTACGATGGCCCCGACGCCGCGATAGAGTTCGGTGCCTTCGCCAGGAATGAACACCAGCGGTGAGAGGCCGCACAGAGTGGTGAGGGTGGTCATGGCGATGGGCCGCAGCCTTACCCGGACCGCATCGGTGACCGCCTCCACCAGCTCCACGCCTTTCTGGCGCAGGTTCTGGCGGGCCTGATCCACCACCAGGATGGGGTTGTTCACCACCGTGCCCAGCAGGATCAGAAAGCCCAGCATGCTGATCATGTCGAAGGGCTGGTTCAGCGGCCGCAGGCCGATCAAGGGCAGCAGGCTGCCCACCAGGTTCATCAGGGCCAGGCCGACGATACCGCCGGCGATGCCCAGGGGAATCGCGGTCATGATCAGCAGCGGGTAGCCCCAGTGGGCGAAGATGGCCACCAGCAACAGGTAGACGATGGCCAGGGAGATCACGAAATTGCCGCTCAGGGCCTCCCGGGTGGCGTTGAGCTGGTCGCTGGCGCCGGAGATGGACACACTGACACTGGCGGGCAGCTCACCACGCTGACGCAATTCCTCCAGCAGTTCGGTGCGAACCCGTGCCACGCCGGTTTCCAGCGCCACGTCCTCCGGCGGCACCACGTTGAGGGTGACGGTGCGGCGCCCGTCCACCCGTCGCACGATACTGGTGTCGACGGTTTCCTCGATGGTGGCGATGTCGGACAGCGGCAGGCTGGCGCCGTTGGCGGTGCGCAGCATCAAGTCCGGCAGCGCCTGCAGGTCGGGGTTGCCGGCGCTGCTGCCGTACACATAGATGTCGATCTTGTCATCGCCCTGGAAGAAATCCCCGACGTAGGCGCCCTCGGTCATGGCGGCCACGGTGAAGCCCAGAGCTTGGGTGTCCAGCCCCAGCTCGGCAGCGCGGGCCCAGTCCGGGCGGACCTGGATCAGCGGCTGCGCCAGGGCCAGGCTGGAAGGCCGGGTCTGGATCCGGGGCTGGTCGAAGATCTCCTCGGCGCGGCGATAGACTGCATTGGCGGCCTGGTAGATCTCACTGAGATCACGGCCGGAAAGGTCCAGGTCGATGCTGCGGGTACCGGCGTCGTTGCTGGAGATGATGGAGCCCTTGGAGGCGAACGCCCGCATGCCCGGGAACTGCTCGTAAAAACGGGTGATGGCGTCCATCAGGGCCTCGATATGATCCGGGTCCACGGTTTCGGAAATGATCCGCATACCGGTGGGGTCCACCGCCAGGTTGAGGTACTGCATGGGGGGCACTTCGGTCTCACCCGCCAGATAGGGGCCGGGATCCGCCTTCACATGGGGCAGGAAATGATCCTCCACCTGTTCCGCGATGGCCGCCATTTCATCCAGATTGTAGCCAGGGGGCGCGCTCATGCGGGCAAAGGTCTTGGCTTCCTCCCCCTCCGGCAGGTACTCCGCCGGGGGCGTGAGGCCGAAGATGATCAGCCCGCTCAGGGCCAGGGTGGTTACCAGGGTCACGCCCCGGCGCAACGGCCGGGCGATCAGCCAGTGGATGGCGGCCACCACCCGGCCCGCCCAGCCAGCGTCGGGGTCCCGCTCCCGGCCCCGCACGCCGAATTGCAGCCGTGCGCTGAGGGTGGGGATCAGGCTGATGGCCACCAGCATGGAGGCCACGATGGCGGCGGAAATGGCGATGGCCACGTCGGAATAGAGCTGCCCGGCCTCCTCCACGATGAACAGGATGGGCAGGAACACCAGAACCGTGGTGGTGGTGGAGGCCAGCACCGCCGGCCAGACTTCCTGCACGCCCTTGAGGGCGGATTCGAAGCGGTCCAGGCCCTGGCGGCGATGGCGCTCGATGTTCTCCAGCACCACGATGCTGTTGTCCACCGTCATGCCGATGGCAAAGGCCACCCCCGCCAGGGAGATCACGTTGATGGTGCGACCGGTCAGCAGCAGGCCCAGGAAAGCGGCGATGGCACAGATGGGAATTCCCATGACGCCGACAAAGGTGGCCCGGGACGAGCGTAGGAACAGGAACATCACCAGGGTGGCGAACACCGCCCCCAGCCCCAGGTTGGTCCAGACGTTGGCTATCGAGGCCTCCACGTAGCCGGCATCCTCGGCGCTCAGCTCCAGGATCATGCCCGCCGGCTTGAGTATCTCCTCGTTGATGGCTGCCACCTCATCGAGCATGCCATATTTGATGTCGATGACGTTGGAGCCCAGCTCGCGCCGGACCTGGAGTCCAAGCACCTGCTGGCCGTTGACGAAGGAGAGCTGGCTGAGTTCGGCGTGGCCCAGCTCCACGGTAGCCACCTCCGACAGCCGGATCACACTGTCACCCTCTCGGGCCAGGACCAGCTGCTCCAGCTCGCCGGTATCACGGAAGCGGCCCACGGTGCGCACCAGGTAGCGGCGTTTGCCGGACTCGATCTCACCGCCGGTGACATCCCGGTTGCGGGCCTCCAGCGCCCTGCGCAGGTCCATCAGACTGAGGCCACGCTGGGCCAGCAGGCGCTCGTCCACCACGATCTGGACCTGGCGCTCGGCACCACCGCCAACGGTGACCTCAGACACCCCTGGCACACTCTCCATGCGGGGCCGGACCCGGTCCTCGATGAAGTCCCGCATCATCACGATATCCAGCTCCCGGGGGTTGCCCTCCAGGGTGGAGACACGGAAATACATGAAGGCATTGGAGGAGAAGGAGGTGGCGATGATGCGGGGCTCATCCACGTTGAGGGGATAGTCCGGCACCTGGGTGAGGGCATTGTTGACCTGGATCAGGGTCTGGGTGATGTCCACGCCGAAGGGAAATTCCAGCTCGATCTCGGCGCTGCCGCTGGCGGCGGTGGCCTCCAGCCGTCGCAGGTTTGGCACATTGCGCAGGAAGCGCTCCTGCTCGATCAGGATCTCTTTCTCGATGTCCTGGGGTGTGGCCCCGGGCCAGCGGGTTTCCACCGTGATGGTGCGAACTTCCAGGTCCGGGATCATCTGGACCGGAATGCGGAAGGCCGCCGCCGTGCCCAGGATCACCAGGATCAGGGTGATCACCGTCACCAGGGTGCCGTGGCGGATGACGGCGGCCAGCATCAGCGGGCCTCCCGGCGGGAGAGCCGGACCTCGAGGCCCTCCCGCAGCGACTCGTTGCCCCGGGACACCACCCGCTGGCCGGCCTCCAGGCCCTCCTGCACCACCACCCGCTGGCCAAAGCCGCCGCCGATGCGGATGCGCTTCTCCCGCACCTTGAAGCGCTGGTCACCGGAGGGCTCGGCGATCCAGACCGTGATGCGACCGTCCGGATAGCGGTTGAGGGCATCCCGGGGCACCGTCAGGCCCTGTTCACCGGTTTCCACCCGCAGCCGGGCCTGTACCGCCATGCCCGGCAGCCAGCGCTGGGCTTCCGGTGCCAGCGCCCGCAGCAGGAAAGTGCGGGACTGGCTGTCGGTCACCGGCACCGTCTGTTCGATGGCCGCTTCGGCTTGCGCGGTCGGCTCGCCCGTGGCGGACGTGACCAGCAGGCGGGCATTTTTGTTGAGCCAGGGGTAATAGCCCTGGGGCACCTGGAAATCCAGCCGCAGACTGTCGGTGTCCACCAGTTCCAGCAGCTCGTCCCCGAGGGCCACCCATTCCCCCACATCGCTGAGCCGGGCGCTGACCACGCCGGCAAAGGGCGCGGTAATGCGGTGCCGCTCCAGCAGCGCGGCCTGGCTGCGCTCGGCGGCCTGCAGCCGGGCCAGGGCGGCTTCGGCGGTAGCCACCGCATTCTCCCGGCTGCGCACTTCGCTGGCGGCAATGTTGCGGCCGGCACCCACCGAGCGGGCCTCAGCCAGGCGGCGGCGGGCATCCTCCAGCCGCGCCCCGGCTTCCCGTGTTTCCGCCCGGGCACTGGCCAGGGCCAGCTCCGCCAACTCACTGTCCAGCTCCATGAGCAGCTCACCAGCCTCCACCCGGTCGCCGGCATCCACCCCGACCCGGGCCACCAGGCCCGCCACTGAGGGCGATAGCCGGGCGGAACGCAGGGACATTACCGAGCCGTTGAGATCGGCCTCGGCCCGGACCGGCTCGGTCACCACCTCCGCCAACTGCACACCGGGTAGATCCTGGGCCATGACCGCTGCGCACTGCAGCCAGGCCAGCGCCAGGCCCAGCCGAATTCCGCGGTGTGCTCTGCCCACACTGATTGCCGTCACGCTTGCCTCCTTCTCCCTGCCTCCGGCTATTACGGGCGGTTTCGGGTAAAACCAGAATAAAAGCTTACGGCAATCCTCGCCATTCAGACTCTTGCGCCAGTGCCCGGTCGGGGGATGCGGCTGCCGCATATGGGTGCAACAGGCCGGTATCGCGCCCAACCAATGAGCGACCTGCCCCTACCGCAGCCGCAGCCTGCGCCGGCTGCTTCAACCCAGGTGATTGATTTTCATGAAGTGCCGGTGGCTGGCAAGCTATTTGCTGGGCCCGGGTAACACCTAAGTCCCGAATCAGAACCGCGGGTCCGGGCATCGCCCGCCCGCAAGGAAAGACACCATGACGTCATCTGAACCGCTTCGCATCCTGCTGATCGACAACGACTGCCAACGGGCCGACCTGGTCCGAAATGCGCTACGCAAGGAAGGCCACGAAGTGATCAGCCAGCGTCCCGACGCCACCGGCCTGACCGCCGCCGTTGCGCGGGACGAGCCCGACATGGTGATCATCGACATGGACCTGCCGGACCGGGATACCCTGGAGAACATGAGCACGCTGAACGCCCACGCCCCCCGGCCCATCGTGTTCTTCGCCAACGAGCCCGGTGACCGTGCCACCATCCAGGCGGCGGTGCGCGCAGGCGTCAGCGCCTATGTGGTGGACGGCCTGCAGCCGGCCCGGGTGCGGTCCATCATCGACACCGCGGTGGCCCGCTTCGAAGCTTTCCAGTCGCTGCGCAACGAACTGGCACAAACCCGCACTGCCCTGGAGGAACGCAAACTGGTGGAGCGGGCCAAGGGCCTGATCATGAAGCGGGAGGGCTGTGATGAGGACACCGCCTACGGCCTGCTGCGCAGCTCCGCCATGGACCACAGCGAACGCCTGGTGGTGATTGCCCAGCGGGTGATCGACATGCTGGCGCCCGGTGGCAGCCACGGGAGTCAGGCCGGTTCCGAGGTCAAGCGGGTATCCTGAGCACGGGTCCCGCTGTGGAATTCGCTTGAGATGGCCAAGACCGTGCCCCTCCATCGCCACCCCGGTTTCCAGATCCGTCTGGGGTTCGTGCCCCTGCTGGACAGCGCGCCGCTGATCATGGCCCGTGAGCTGGGCCTGTTCGATGCCGAAGGGCTGGATGTAGTGCTGGTGCGGGAGGCTTCCTGGGCTTCCATCCGTGACAAGGTCAGTTTCGGGCTGCTGGATGGTGCCCAGATGCTGGCGCCCATGCCGCTGGCCATGTCCCTGGCCCACGACCGGCCGGCCACCCCCATCCTTACCGGCATGGTGATGAGCCGAAACGGCAACGGCATCACCCTGTGCAGTCAGCTCTACCGGCAGCTGGACAGCCGTGGCGCCTCGCCGCAGGATCCCATCGGCTCCGCCCGTCTGCTGATTGCCCTGGCCCGGGAACGGGGCCGCCCCATCCAGCTGGCGTCGGTGGCGCCCTGGTCCAGCCACGACCTGCAACTGCGGGACTGGCTGGCCTCGGCCGGGCCGGACGCCGGCCGGCATATCCAGATCATCCCTGTGTCCCCGGCCCAGATGGTGGATGCCATGCGTGCCGGCGCCATTGAAGGCTGCTGTGTCGGCGAGCCCTGGAACAGTCTGCTGGAGTGTGAAGGCCTTGGCCGCATTCTTCACTCCGGCCATCAGATCTGGCAGAACGCTCCCGAAAAAGTACTGGGCATGCGGGCCGACTGGGCTCACCAGCATGTTGCCGTCCATCGCGGCCTGATTCGTGCCCTGCTGCAGGCCTGCCGCTGGCTGGACGACCCCGGCAACCACCCGGCCCTGCGCCAGGTTCTGGCCCGTCCCCAATACCTGGGGGAGCAGATCCAGGTGCTGGACGACCACCCCTTCAGCCTCTTCCACCCGCGCCTGAACCAGCATTTCTTCCGTCATTCCGCCAACTTCCCCTGGATCTCCCAGGCCCACTGGCTGGCCAGCCGGCTGGTACGTTGGGGCCAGCTCAGGGCCGTCGAAGCCGACGCCCTGACCGGCATCGTGCGGCCCGACCTCTATCGCCAGGCCGCCGAGGGCCTGGGCATCGATGCCCCCAGGGTGGACGGCAAGACCGAAGGCCAGCACCGGCTGCCGTTCGTGTTGGCCGGCCGCCACGGTCCGGTCAACGTGGCCAGCGACAGCCTGCTCGGGGAGCAGCTGCACGAATGGTCCGGCACCCGCTCCTGAGCCGCCCGGCGATGGTGCAGGGCGCCCTATAACGGTTCCGCGGCACCGCGGAAAACTCCGCTGCGCCGGTTCCTGTGCGACGCAAAAACGCCAGTACGCTGATCTGAATAGGCTTTTTATTTCTGGCACGGGCCATGCAGCGTCTCCGGTACCAGATGATCGCAACCTGCCCCGACCGGTTGGCAAGACCACCCGAGGCGGCAGGAAAATTCGAACCCTGACTGATCTGCAGGCATTGACGCCTGCCCACCGGCAACGGAGGGCAGGCGTTTTTTTGTGTGGGCAACCCCCACAGGGAGAGACCAATGAAACTGAAACACCTGATTGCCAGCGCATTGCTCATCACCGGCCTCAGCGGCCCGGCGGTGGCGGAAATCGGACCGGCAGAGAAGCCGGACCTGAAACTGGGCTTTATCAAACTCACCGACATGGCACCCCTGGCGGTGGCCTGGGAACAGGGCTACTTCCTGGACGAAGGTCTGTTCGTGGAGCTGGAGGCTCAGGCCAACTGGAAAGTGCTGCTGGACCGGGTCATCACCGGCGAGCTGGACGGCGCCCACATGCTGGCCGGCCAGCCCCTGGGCGCCACCATCGGTTACGGCACCCAGGCCGACATCATCACCGCCTTCAGCATGGATCTGAACGGCAACGGCATCACCTTCTCCAACGACGTCTGGGCCATGATGGAGCCGCAACTGCCAAAGCGGGAGGACGGCCTGCCGGAGCATCCTATCAGCGCCAGTGCCCTGAAACCGGTGGTCAGCAGCTACAAGGACCGGGGCGAGCGTTTCCGGATGGGCATGGTGTTTCCGGTCTCCACCCACAACTACGAGCTGCGCTACTGGCTGGCCGCCGGCGGTCTCAACCCGGGCTACTACGCGCCCCAGCGCGGCGACACCAGCGGCACCCTGCAGGCGGATGTGCACCTGTCGGTGACCCCGCCGCCGCAGATGCCCGCCACCCTGGAAGCCGGCACCATCCAGGGTTACTGCGTGGGGGAGCCCTGGAACCAGCAGGCGGTGTTCAAGGGCATTGGCGTGCCGGTGATCACCGACTACGAGATCTGGCCCAACAACCCGGAGAAGGTCTTCGGCGTCACCGAGGACTGGGCGCAGCAATACCCCAACACCCACCTGCGGCTGCTGCGGGCGCTGATCCGCGCCGCCCACTGGCTGGATGAGAACAACAATGCCAACCGCGCCGAGGCGGTCAGCATCCTGGCCCGCCCCAACTACGTGGGCGCCGACGAGAAGGTGATCGCCAATTCCATGACCGGCACCTTCGAGTACGAGAAGGGCGACGTGCGCTCGGTACCGGATTTCAACGTCTTCTTCCGCTACTTCGCCACCTATCCCTACCCCTCCGACGCCATCTGGTACCTGAGCCAGATGCGCCGCTGGGGCCAGATCGCCGAAGCCAAGCCCGACAACTGGTACCTGGAAACCGCCGCCAAGGTCTACCGCACCGACATCTACCAGCAGGCCGCCCAGTCCCTGGTGGCGGACGGTCTGATGCAGGCGTCCGACTTCCCGGATCCGGCCGCGGAGAATTTCGTCCGGCCCCACCAGGGCAAGCTGATTGACGGTGTGGCCTTCACGCCGCGGACGCCCAACGCCTACATCGACAGTTTCGAGATCGGCCTCAAAGGCCAGCAGACCCCCTAACCGGGGTGCATTGACCCAACGTTTGTCAGGAGAGCAATCATGACCGCCATGGCAAGGACCCCCAGCGCCAGACCCAAGCCCTTCGGGACGGCCCTGGCCACACTGGCCGCGGCCCTGTCCGCCCGCAACCTGGCCGGCTACGGCCGGCAACTGCTGCTGCCCGGCCTCGGCATTGCGCTGTTTCTGGTGTTCTGGCAGCTCACCGCCCCACAGGTCAACACCTCCCTGGGCAGCTTCCCGGCGCCGGCGGATGTCTGGCAGCAGGCCGGCTCGCTCTGGCAGGAGCACGCCGCCGAGCGGGAGCGGGCGGAGAAGTTCATCACCATGCAGGAGGAGCGCAACGCCCGCATCCTGCACGCCAACCCGGATGCCGAAACCAGAATCCGGCCCTACCCGGGTGCACCCACCTTCTTCGACCAGATCGGCACCAGCCTGCTGACGGTCATGGCCGGCTTCGCCCTGGCCACGCTGATCGCGGTGCCGCTGGGCATCATCATCGGCCTGAACCGCTACTTCGCGGCCGCCGTCAATCCGCTGATCCAGGTCTTCAAGCCGGTGTCGCCGCTGGCCTGGCTGCCGCTGGTCACCATGGTGGTGTCGGCCACCTACGTCAGCGACGACCCCATGTTCGAAAAGGCCTTCATCACCTCGATGATCACCGTCACCCTGTGCAGCCTCTGGCCCACCCTGATCAACACCAGTGTCGGCGTGGCGGCGGTCAACCCGGACCTGCTGAACGTGTCCAAGGTGTTGCAGCTGTCGTTCTGGACCCACGTCCGCAAGGTGGTGCTGCCGTCCTCCATTCCGATGATCTTCACCGGCCTTCGGGTGTCCCTGGGCATCGCCTGGATGGTGCTCATCGCCGCCGAGATGCTGGCCCAGAATCCGGGCCTGGGCAAGTTCGTCTGGGACGAATTCCAGAACGGCAGCAGCGAATCTCTGAGCCGCATCATGGTGGCGGTCCTGGCCATCGGGTTCATCGGCTTCCTGCTGGACCGGATCATGCTTGTCATCCAGAAGAAAGTGGCCTGGAACGAATAAACCCCCTCGCCCCGAGCAAGGAGAACGCTATGAGCAAGTCCCATCTCGAACTGACTGGCGTCCATATGGCCTTCGACACCCCGGATGGCCCTTTCGTCGCCCTGAAGGACATCAACCTGAAAATCCGCAAGGGTGAGTTCGTGTCACTGATCGGCCACTCCGGCTGCGGCAAGTCAACCGTGCTGAACATCGTCGCGGGCCTGCTGCAGGCCAGCCAGGGCGGCTGCGTGCTGGACGGCCACGAGGTCAACACGCCGGGGCCGGAGCGGGCGGTGGTGTTCCAGAATCACGCCCTGATGCCCTGGCTGACGGTCTACGAGAATGTCGAACTGGCAGTCAAGCAGGTGTTCCGCCGCACCATGTCTCGGGCCGAACGGCGGGACTGGATTCACCACAACCTGGCGCTGGTGAACATGCAGCACGCCGCCAACAAGCGCCCCGGCGAGATCTCCGGCGGCATGGCCCAGCGCGTGGGCATCGCCCGGGCGCTGGCCATGAAGCCCAGCGTACTGCTGATGGACGAACCTTTCGGAGCGCTGGACGCGCTCACCCGGGCTCATCTGCAGGACGCCCTGATGGAGATCCAGCAGGACCTCAACAGCACCGTGATCATGATCACCCACGATGTGGACGAGGCAGTGCTGCTGTCCGACCGCATCGTGATGATGACCAACGGCCCGGCCGCGGGCATCGGCGAGGAGCTCAGCATCGAGCTGCCCCGACCACGCAACCGGGTCGCGCTGGCGGACCATCCGGATTACGTGCGCTACCGCCAGTCGGTGCTGAGCTTTCTGTACGAGAAGCAGACCTTCCCCGGCAAGGGCCCCAAGGCCGAGCCGGCAGCGGCCCCCGCCGAATCCGCCAGCGGGTCCGTGGCCGTCAGGGCCGAAGCCGCGCCGTCGCAGGAGCCGGCTGCAGCCGAAAAGCGCGAGCGGGCCATCGCCTGAGGGTCACACGCCCCCGGATTGTGCGTTTGGGGCCGCCGCTGAACCAGGGCAGGGCAGGTACACCCGGGGCTGAGCCGGGTGGTTTCAGACAGACCGCTGATTAGGCTCGGGTTTTCAACCTGGCACGGTTATCGCAGATCACAGGTTAAGGACGACCGTCCCGATCACGGATGATCGGACCATCAGAACATCGTTGTTGGCATTGGCGCCGGACCGCAACTGACCCTGACAGGGCAGTCGCGCTCCGGCTTTTTTCGTTGGAGCGAACCGGTATGACGCCCAGACAACCGCAAAAACTGGTGATCTGCGGCCACGGCATGGTGGCCCAGCGCCTGCTGGAACAGCTGGCGGACCTGCCCGACCATGGTTTCGACCCCATCGTGGTGCTCAGCGGTGAGCCGGCGCCGGCCTACAACCGCATCCTGCTGTCCTCGGTGCTGGCCGGCGAGGCCCCGGCCGACAGCCTGGCCCTGCAATCCGCCGACTGGTTCGAGCGCCACCGCATCCGGTGCCGCCAGGGCGACCCCGTCGTCGGTATCGACCGCCAGCGGCGCCAGGTGGTGACCGCCAGCGGCCACGAGGAAAGCTACGACCGCCTGGTGCTGGCCACCGGTTCCCGGCCGGCCAGCCTGGGGCTGCCCGGTGAGGATCTCTCCGGCGTCATGGGCTTTCGCGACCTGCGGGACACCGAAAGGCTCATCCGCATTAGCCAGCGCAACCGTCGGGCGGTGGTCATCGGCGGCGGTTTCCTGGGCCTGGAAGCGGCCGAGGGTCTGCGCCGTCGCGGTATGGCAGTGACCCTGCTGCACCGCGCCAGCCACCTGCTCAACCGCCAGCTCGATGCTGTCGGGGGCGAGCTGCTGGCCAGGGCCCTGACCGAGCGGGGGCTGACCATCCGGACCGCTACGAAGCCGGTGGCGCTGCTGGGCAACCGTCGGGTGCGTGCGGTTCAGTTGGATGACGACACCCTGGTCAGCACCGACCTGGTGGTGGTGGCCGCCGGCATCACCCCCAACGCCGAGCTGGCCCGAGACGCCGGCCTGGCCTGTGGCCGCGCCATACGGGTGGATGACCGCCTGCGCACCAGTGACCCGGCCATCTTTGCACTGGGTGAATGCTGCCAGATCGGCGAGCACACCTTTGGCCTGGTGGAGCCGGGCTATCAGCAGGCGGACGTCCTGGCCCGGGTGCTGACCGGCGACCATCACCAGCACCGTTTCCAGGCCACCCAGGTGGCCACCGGCCTGAAGATCAGCGGTATCCCGATTTTCTCCTGTGGCCAGACGGAGGCGGACGGCGACACCGAATCGCTGGTCTGGCAGGACCACGACAGTAACCGCTACTGCCGCTTCCTGATCCGCAACAACCGCCTCACCGGCGCGGTGCTGTTCGGTGAGACCCGGGATGGGCCCTGGTACGCCGAGCGCATCCGCCAGGGCGACGACATTGCCGCCTTCCGGGCCAACCTGGCCTTTGGCCGGGCCTACTGCGAAGCCGCAGCCTGAATTCAGCAATGCCAACAAGGCAGACACCATGAGAGCAGACACCATGAGCACACAGAACCTGATCGTCATCGGCAACGGCATGGTCGGCCACCATTTCCTCGAGCAGTTCGTGGCAACGCCAGCCGCCGCCCAATACCGGATCCAGGTGTTTGGCGAGGAGCCGCTGCTGGCCTACGACCGCGTGCACCTGTCGGAGTACTTCCAGGATGCCAGCCACGACGACCTGGCCCTGGGCACACTGGAGTGGTACAGCGAACAGGGCATCGGCCTGAACCTGGGCGAGCAGGTTACCGGCATCGACCGGGACCGCCAGGTGGTCGTGACCGGGCAAGGCGAGTACCCCTATGACGCTCTGGTACTGGCCACCGGCTCCTATCCCTTCGTGCCCCCGATTCCAGGCAAGGACCGGCCCCACTGCCTGGTCTACCGCACCCTGGCCGACCTGGACGCCATCCGCGCCAGTGCCGAGGGCGCCAGCCGCGGCGTGGTGGTGGGCGGGGGCCTGCTAGGCCTGGAAGCCGCCAATGCCCTCAAGAGCCTGGGCCTGGAAGCCCATGTGGTGGAGTTCGCGCCCCGGCTGATGCCGGTGCAGCTGGACGACGACGGCGGCCGCCTGCTGAAGCGCAAGATCGAGGAGCTGGGCGTGCGGGTGCATACCGAGAAAGCCACCAGCGCCATCGTGGCGGGCCAGGACCATCGCCTGCGGATGGAGTTCGGCGACGACGACCACCTGGAGACCGACCTGATCGTGTTCTCCGCCGGCATCCGGCCCCAGGACGCCCTGGCCCGTGATGCCGGGCTGGAACTGGGCCAGCGCGGTGGCGTGGTGATCGACGACCAGTGCACCACCTCCGACCCCCGCATCTTCGCCATTGGCGAGTGCGCGCTCTGGAGCGAGCGCATCTTCGGGCTGGTGGCGCCGGGCTACACCATGGCCCGCACCCTGGCCGCGCACCTGAACGGCGATGGCGAGGCCGCCTTTACCGGCGCCGACATGAGCACCAAGCTCAAGCTGCTGGGGGTGGACGTGGGCTCCATCGGCGATGCCCACGGCGCCACCGACGGCGCCCGCAGCATCCGCTTCAACGACGAGGCCGCCGGCCACTACCGTCGCATGGTGATCAGCGCGGACGGCAAGAAACTGCTGGGCGCCATTTTGGTCGGGGACAACGGTCCCTACGACACCCTGCTGCAGTATGCCCTCAACGGCATCGCCCTGCCGGAGCATCCGGAAACCCTGATCCTGCCCCAGCACGAGGGCGGCGCCCCGGCCCTGGGCCCGGACGCCCTGCCGGAGACCGCCTCCATCTGCTCCTGCCACAACGTCAGCAAGGGCGACATCTGCGGCGCCATCGACGCCGGCTGCGGCGACCTGGCGGCGGTCAAGGCCGACACCAAGGCCAGCACTGGCTGTGGCGGCTGCGCCGCCCTGCTAAAGAGCGTGGTGGAGAACGAACTGGAAAAACGCGGGGTGGAGGTGTCCAAGGACATCTGCGAGCACTTTCCCTACAGCCGCCAGGAGCTGTTCCACCTGGTGCGGGTCAACGGCATTCGCACCTTCAACACCCTGATCAACCAGCACGGCCGCGGCCGCGGCTGCGACATCTGCAAGCCCGCGGTGGCCTCGATTCTGGCCAGCTGCTGGAACGAGCACATCCTGGCCACCGAGCATGTGCCCCTGCAGGACACCAACGACACCTTCATGGCCAACATGCAGAAGAACGGTACCTATTCGGTGGTGCCGCGGGTGCCCGGTGGCGAGATCACGCCCGACAAGCTGATCGTGCTGGGTCAGGTGGCCAAGGAGTACGGGCTTTACACAAAGATCACCGGCGGCCAGCGGGTGGACCTGTTCGGCGCTACCCTGAGCGAGCTGCCGGAGATCTGGGAGAAACTGATCGCCGCCGGCTTCGAGACCGGCCATGCCTACGGCAAGTCCCTGCGCACGGTTAAGTCCTGTGTCGGCAGCACCTGGTGCCGCTACGGCGTGCAGGACAGCGTCGGCATGGCGATCTTCCTGGAGGACCGCTATAAGGGCCTCCGCTCGCCCCACAAGATCAAGTTCGCCGTCTCCGGCTGCACCCGTGAATGCGCCGAGGCCCAGAGCAAGGACATCGGCGTGATCGCCACCGAGAACGGCTGGAACCTCTATGTCTGTGGCAACGGCGGCATGCGGCCGCGCCATGCCGACCTGTTTGCCACCGACCTGTCCGACGAGGAACTGGTACGCACCATCGACCGCGTGCTGATGTTCTACATCCGTACCGCCGACCGGCTGCAGCGCACCAGCGTCTGGCTGGAGAACCTGGAGGGCGGGCTGGACTACCTCAAACAGGTCATCCTGGAGGACAGCCTGGGGCTTGGGGAAGAGCTGGAGGCCCACATGAACGACATCGTCGGCACCTACCAGTGTGAGTGGAAAGCCACGGTGGAAGACCCGGAGAAGCGCAAGCGCTTCCGTGAGTTCGTCAACGCGCCGCAGAAGAGGGACCCGGTGCAGCAGTGGACCACCGAGCGCGACCAGCGCCGGCCGGTCACCGAGGACATCAGCTGAACCGGGGGTTCCGATGGATCAGCACAGAGAGGACAAGCCCATGACTGACAGCAAGCAATGGCAGGCGGTATGCACAAAGGCCGACCTGGTACCGGACTCCGGCATCGCGGTCTGGACCGAACAGGGTCCGGTGGCGGTGTTCTGGGTACCGGACGTGGAACCGGGGCTCTTCGCCCTGGGCCATTACGACCCCATCGGGCGGGCCAATGTGCTGGCCCGCGGCATCGTCGGCGACATCAAGGGCGAGCCGGTGGTGGCCTCACCGCTGTACAAGCAGCATTACAGCCTGCGCACCGGCCAATGCCTGGAAGATGAACAGGCCAGGGTACCGGTCTACCCGGTGCGCCTGGCTGGCGACCGGCTGGAAATCGACCTGGCCGGCCAGCCCCCCTCGGAACAGGCCGCCTAGCGGCCTGTCTGGGCCGGCCCGACCCGCTACAGCCAGCCCCGGCGCCGGAAGAACCAGACCAGGCCGCTGGTGACCAGGATCATCATTCCCCAGACCATGGGGTAGCCGTAATACCAGCCCAGCTCCGGCATGGCCCAGGGGCTGCTGGGGTGCTCGAAGTTCATGCCGTAGATACCGACGATGAAGGTCAGCGGAATGAAAATGGTGGCAATCATGGTGAGCACCCGCATGGTTTCATTGGTGCGGTGGCTGACGCTGCTCAGGTAGATGTCCACCATACTGCTGGCCATGTCCCGGAAACTTTCCAGCAGCTCGATGATCTGCACCGTGTGGTCGTGACAGTCCCGCAGGTAAACCTGGGTGTCGGCCTGAATCAGCCCCTCTTCGGTATGCAGCAGCTCGTTCACCAGCTCCCGCTGCGGCCAGAGCATCCGGCGCAACAGCAGCAGTTCCCGCTTCAGGCCATGGATCTCGGTCAGGGTCCGGTGGCTGGGCCGGGCCAGCACCTCCTGCTCGAGCCGCTCGAGCTGCTCACCGAACGCCTCCAGCACCGGGTAACCCTCGTCGATGACCAAGTCGATCAGGGCATAGAGCAGGTAGTCAATGCCGCGGCTGGCGAAACGCCGGTTGTTGGGCTTGCGCATACGCTTGCGAACCGGTTCGAACAGGTCCTGGTCCAGCGGGCAGAAGCCGATCAGGTAACCGGGGCCGACGAACAGGCTGATCTGTACAGTCTGCAATTGCCCGTGCCGGTGCACCGGCATGGCCAGGGTCAGGAACAGTTGTTCGTCGTAGACCTCCATCTTGGGCCGCTGGCCGGTATTGAGCACGTCCTCCAGCGCCAGGTCGTGAAGGTCGAAGAGCTCACCCAGCTGGCGCAGGGTCTCGGGGTTGACCTGGCCGTTGACCTGGATCCAGGTCCGGGAGTCACGGTCCAGGTAGGGTACGCAGTCCGCGGCCGAGCGCAGGACCACTTCCTCCACCTCGGTCTCGGTGTAGTCCATCAGATGGATCACCAGCGGGGCATCAGCGGCGGCGTGGGGCACCAGGGTCCCCGGTGCGGTGCCGGGGGCGTGGTACTGCTTGCCGAAATAGCTCATGGAGCGCTCCGGGTCGGGCCCGGTCACGCCTTTAGCGGGCCGCCAGTTCATTGTTCTTCTGTGAGATCTGGTCATTGAGGGTCCAGAAATCGTAGAGCACACCGATCAGGAAAAGACCGCCAGTAAACAGGTAGATGATGCCGGTGATCCACTTGCCCATGTACATGCGGTGGACACCAAACACCCCCAGGAAGGTCAGCAGGATCCAGCTCACGTTGAAACTCACCAGGCCTTCCTGGTAACGCAGGTCGGCCTCCCGGTCCATGGCCGGGATCAGGAACAGGTCGATGATCCAGCCGATGAACAGCAGCCCCAGGGTGAAGAACCAGATGGTGCCGGTGATGGGCTTGCCGTAGTAAAAGCGGTGCGCACCCAGAAAGCCGAACAGCCATAACAGGTAGCCGATGAGCTTGCTGTGGGTATCCGTCCGGGTCATGGAACCTCCGTCAATGCCAGTGGATGAGCGCGCCTGGCGTCAGGGACCCAGCTCCGGGGCCGGGTCCGGGCCATCTTCACGGAATTCGCTGGCGGACTTGCCGGTCCACTTGCGAAAGGCGCGGCTGAAATTCGACAGGTCAGCATAGCCCAACTCGTAGGCAATTTCGCTCACCGAACGGTTGGTGTAGCGCAGCAGCTGGATGGCCCGGTCCTTCAGTACCGCCTCCACCAGCTCCCGATAGGTGGTGTTGCGGTCCGCCAGCCGGCGCTTGAGGGTTCGCGACGACACACAGAAGCGCTCCGCCATGGTGTCCAGGGACGGCAGCGGCGCCGGCATGACGTGCAGCATATTGCGGATGGCGAAGGTGATGTCGCCCTGCTCCTTGAGCGCCTTCTGCAATTCGAACTCGCACTGCTCCCGCGCCATGTCCGAAGCCTCGGCGTCCGCCAGCCGCATCCGGGCCCGCAGCAGGGCCTTGGGGAAAATCATCATCTCCGCCTCCCGGCCGTATTCGAACCGTACCGGCAGTTGCAGCTGGAAATCCTGGTAATAGGCTGGCTCCGGCCCCCTCAGGTGCACGGAGACCCCGGGCAGCTTGCCCGCCACCAGCTCACAACCCTCGGCTGCGGCGCTGTCACGGTCCACCAGCTGTTCGGTGAGCAGCACCAGAGTGGCGCTGACGGTTTCCGCCAGAAAGGGGTCCAGGGTGGCGACACTGAATTCCGGCTTCAGCTGCACCAGCACGCTGTCGTCCGCTTCCCGCAGGGTCATGGCGAGAAAGGGAGCCCGCAGCCTGAGATAGCGCCGCACCGAATCCAGCGCGTCGGCCATGGTAGGGCTGGTGAGGGCGGCAAAGCCTAGGGTACCGTGAATGGTCACCCGCAGCTCCCGGGCCAGCAGGAAGCTCAGACCCTGGTGACCAGCCAGCGCCACCGCCCGGTCCGCCATGGTGATGGCGTCGGTGACGAACACCCGGCTGTCGTTGGCGCGCAGGTCGGCGGACCCGAAATCCAGGCCCTCGTAGAGAACGCGGTCGTCGTGACCCAGCTTGCGGACCGTCTCCGCCAACACTCGCAGGTAGACGCCCGGCACCAGGAAGAGGGCAAGCATCTGGCGTTCTTTTTCCGGGCTGACGTTGGCCATGGCGCACACCTTTGTTGGAACCTGCCCCGGACACTAGCACGAAGCCCTGTCGTCGGCATTGAGGCCAGGGCCACCTGCGGTGCCGTCACTTCAGTCAATACAGGCCAGGGCGCTGGCCCAACCTCCACGATAGCCGTCCTCTTCTCGCATTCCGCAAACGCCTTGCGCCCGCCACACTGGCCCCATGACATCAGCCAAAGCGCCAATGCGCAGAGGAGGCATTATGCTGAGCAATACGTCTACGCAGCAGACCGGCGCCCGCAAGCCGGACAGCGTCACCATCAAGCCGCAACGCATGGGTTTCGAGTTCGGCGAACAGACGCCCCGCTACTGGCTGGATAACAGCTACACCCTGAGCCATACCATGAACGCGCTGTCGGTACTCTTCCCCCAGGGCGAGCAGTTCTTCGTGGACTCGGTGCGCCACTTCCGGGACCGGATCACCGACCCGGCCATGAAGGAGGAGGTTCGCGGCTTCATCGGGCAGGAAGCCATGCACTCGCTGGAACACGTGGCCATGAACCAGCACGTCCGCGACCAGGGCATGCCCGTGGAAGAGCTGGAGAAACACCTGGAGGTGGTACTGGGCATCGCCAAGAAGCTGCCCAAGCGTCACCAGCTGGCCATCACCTGCGGCCTGGAGCACCTCACCGCCATGATGGCGGACATGCTGCTGGAACGCAGCGACGTGCGGGAAGACATGGACGAGTCCATGCGGCCGATCTGGGTCTGGCACGCCATCGAGGAAACCGAGCACAAAGGCGTTACCTTCGATGTCTTCCAGGAAGTGGGCGGCACCTACGCCGAGCGCACCTTCTACCTGGCCTTCAGCACCGCCATGCTGGGGGTCATGGCGACCTATTTCACCGGCCGCATGATGCTGAACGACCGCAGGAACTTTTCCCTGCGGGACGGGGCCCGGGGTCTCTGGCGCATGTGGGGCAAGAACGGCACCTTCTCCAGCCTGATCCCCACCTGGCTGGATTATTTCCGGCCGGATTTCCATCCCTGGCAGCATGACAACAGCGAGCTGATCGCCCGCTTCAAGGCGCAGATCCAGGACTACATCGCGCCCCAGTACCGCCAGGGCAATCGCCGCACCCTGCAGTAAACGGCTGGGCCGATGGCGATCCGGACAAAGGCACCTGCGGGTGCCTTTTGTCGTTTAAAACGACATGTATGGCCTGCCGGACGTTGAAATCCACCGGAATCGCACACAGCTCTGTAGGTATTGATTTCGCAAACACGTCGGGGAGGTTCGTCACGTGTCCCAAGGTGCCCACAGACCCAACCAGCCGCCTATTCACCGCAATTCCTCCGGGGATGACAGGCGCCGCCAGCAAAAACCGATAGACCCCATGGCCAGCCAGGGCCACCAGCAGCAGCCACCGCAATGGACCCGCATGGTCCACATTCTGCTGGTGGCCTTCGTCATTTTCTATGCCCTGCAGCTGATGTCGGAATCCAACGTCCAGCAGCTGACCTACACCGAGTTCAAGAAAAGGGTCACTGCCGGCCAGGTCAGCGAGGTCACCATCGAGGGCCATCAGGTCACCGGTACCCTCAAGGCCGGTGATGCCGAAGGCGTTGCCGGCCAGACCGGCAACCTGTTCCGCAGCCACATCCCCGAGGTGGGTGACAGCGACATCATCAACCTGCTGGAGCAGAACGACGTCACCATCGATGCCGAGGAGTCCGGCACCGACTGGTTCACCCGCATGCTGATCAGCTTCCTGCCCTGGATCCTGATCCTCGGCCTGTTCTTTTTCTTCTGGCAGCGCATGGCCAAGCAGATGGGCGGCGGCCAGCAGGGCAGCGGCCTATTCAGCATGGGCAAATCCAAGGCCAAGCGCTTCCGCAAGGACGAACCCCAGAAGACTTTTGAAGACGTCGCCGGCTGTGAGAATGCCAAGAGGGACCTCACCGAGATCGTCGACTACCTGAAGAACCCCTCCTACTACCAGCGCCTGGGGGCCAAGTTGCCTCGCGGCCTGCTGATGGTGGGCCCGCCGGGTACCGGCAAGACCCTGATGGCCCGGGCCGTGGCCGGGGAGGCCGATGTGCCCTTCTTCTCCATCTCCGGTTCGGAATTCATCGAGATGTTCGTCGGTGTCGGCGCGTCGCGGGTGCGGGACATGTTCAAGCAGGCGCGGGAAGAGGCCCCGGCCATCATCTTCATCGACGAGCTGGACGCCATAGGCCGCTCCCGGGGCACCGGTGTCGGCGGCGGTCATGATGAGCGTGAGCAGACGCTGAACCAGATCCTGTCGGAAATGGACGGTTTCTCCCCCACCGAGGCAGTGGTGGTGATCGCCGCCACCAACCGGCCGGACGTGCTGGACCAGGCCCTGCTGCGCCCGGGCCGCTTTGACCGCAAGGTCACCCTGGACCGGCCCCAGCGGGATGCCCGGGAGAAGATCCTAGAGGTCCACACCAAGGCCATGCCTCTGGACGACGACGTCTCACTGAAGACCGTGGCGCGCCGCACGGTGGGCTTCTCCGGCGCCGACCTGGAGAACCTGGCCAACGAGGCCGCACTCTACGCCGGCCGGGACGACAGCAAGACCGTGACCATGAAACACTTCGACCTGGCCCGGGACAAGATCCTCATGGGCTCCAAACGGGAGCACAAGCTGTCGGAGGACGAAAAGCGGGTCATTGCCTACCACGAGTCCGGCCACGCCCTGGCGGCGCTGCTGTATCCCAAGGCCGATGCCCTGGAGAAGGTCACCATCATCCCCCGGGGCCGGGCGCTGGGTCTGACCGAGCAGGCGCCGGATGAGGACCGCCTCAACATGACCGCCAGTTACGCCCGCGACCGCATCGCCGTGATGCTGGGCGGCCGGGTCTCGGAAAAGGTGGTGTTCAACGAACTCAGCAGCGGCGCCGAGAACGACATCGAGCAGGCCACCAAGCTGGCGCGGCGCATGGTATCCCGCTGGGGCATGAGCGACGTCATCGGCCCGGTGTCGGTGGGATCGAGCCAGGAAGAGGTCTTCCTCGGCCACGAGATCTCCCGTGAGAAGGAATTCAGTGACGCCACCGCCGAGAAAATCGATGACGAGGTGCGCAAGCTGATCACCGACATCGAGGCCGACGTCAAGAAGGCACTGGAGGACAACCGCGACCGCCTGGACAAGCTGGCGGAGACCCTGATGGAGGAGGAGACCCTGGAGTCCGACCGCATTCGCTCACTGCTGGACCTGCCCAAGGACAAGGAAAAGAAAAAGGGCAATGACAAGGACGACGGCGACAAGGCCGGGTCCGGCGGGAAAAAGCGGAAGGAGTCGGACGACAGCGACGACGACAGCAAGGATGACTCCGGCCAATCCGGCCACAAGCAGGGCACCAAAAAGAAGGCCTCCGATCAGGAGGCCTGAGGTGCTGTTCCGGGCGCTGCCAGGGTGGCGTCCGGGACCTACTGCTTCTCCCGCTTCCAGGCCCGGTCCAGCAGCTCCCGTACTTCCTCATCGCTGGTCTGACCGAAATCCCGGTACCATTTGCCGATGGCCATGAACGGCTCCGGTGTGGCCAGGCAGGCAATGTCGTCCACCTTGCCGGCCAGCCGGTCCAGGGTTTCCTGGGGCGCCACCGTCACCGCCAGCACCACCTGTTCGGGATTCTGGCGCCGCAGCGCATCGATGGCCGCTTCCATGGTGGCCCCGGTGGCAATGCCGTCGTCCACCAGAATGACGCAGCGACCCTCGATTTTCGGCGCTTTCCGGTCGCCCCGATAGGTGCGGTCACGGCGTTCAAGCTCGGTCTGCTCTTTCTTCGCCACCTTCTCGATGTCCGCCTCCGACACATTATGGGAGCGGATGACGTCGTCATTGAGCACCTTGACGCCACCACTGGCTATGGCGCCCATGGCCAGTTCCTCCCAGGCCGGCAGGCCCAGCTTGCGGACAATCATGAGGTCGAGGCCGGCGTCCAGGGCATCGGCAATCTCGGCCGCCACCGGCACACCACCCCGAGGCAGCGCCAGCACCAGCACATCGTCGCGATCACGGTACTTGCCGAGTTTCTCCGCCAGCGCTTCGCCGGCGACCTTACGATTCTTTATGGGGACATCCATCGTCTCCTCCTTGCCTTTGCGGTGTGATCCCGGAGTGAAGTCTCCTGAGGATTACCTGCGGTCGAGGCGACGGTTATCAACCCGCTGGCACGGTAGCGGCCGGATATCGGCCTGCTAACTGATAGCGCCGGAGGCCTGCGCCCCCAGATTCACGCCGGCACCGGCGCCGCCGGGGCGGAAGTCACTGGCCGGCACCACCCGGTTGCGGCCGGCCTGTTTGCCCTGATACAGCCGCTGGTCGGCAATCTGGTAGAGCTCGTTGAGCCGTTCGGCATCCGCCGGCCAGTAGGCAATGCCAAAGGACGCCGTCACCGTGACCGGCTTGCCGTCGTAAAGGGCGGGGGAGGTGGCGATGCGTTCCCGCAGCTCATTGGCAAGGCGGTAGGCGTCCGCCACATCCACATCCCGCAGGATCAGGCCGAACTCCTCGCCGCCGAGACGGCCGACGCAGTCGGTGTTGCGCAGACGGGCATTCAGGCACTGGCCCAGATGGCGCAGGATCTCGTCGCCGGCGTCGTGGCCCAGGGTGTCGTTGACCCGCTTGAAGTGGTCGATGTCCATCAGCACCAGCGCGAAGCGGCCGTGGTTGCGACGGCACTCGTTGATCACCCGCTCCAGTGTGCGGCGGAAGCTGCTGCGATTGGACAGTCCGGTCAGGGAATCGGTTTCCGCCATGGTCACCAGCTTGTCCTGGGCTTCGGCCCGACTTTTTTCATAGACATGCATGAACAGCAGGATCAGTACCCCGCAGAAGGCCGGATTGAGCAGATCGATCATGACCCGGGCGCTGTCCAGGGCGTCAAGCTGGATGTAGAAAACATAGCCACCCGCCAGCATGAAGGGCACCGCCAGGAAAAAGCCGGCAACCCGTCCCAGCAGCAGGTAGGACAGGATCGGCATGATGAAGACCCAGACGTAGGCCGAACTGGAGGCGCCGGGCATCATGATGATGTAGAGGAAGAAACTGAAGGCCGTCACCAGGTAGCCGTAGGTCCAGAGCTGGAAACGGGCGGAATCCATCACCCGGGTGGCGCCATACCCCAGCACCGCAGCGGCCACAAGCTCGGCGACTGCCAGGACATGGTTGCCATTGAACAGCTGCAGGGTCGCGAACACCGACAGGGTGACGCCGGTGGCGATAAAGATGAGTCGCACCAGGCCCCGGCGGTGAAGATCCCGCAGGCCGGTCTTGCTGTATCGGATACCCGGATCGGGCTCTCTGGGCAGGGAAGATTTCATGGCGCACCGGGCTGATCATCTGCGCCTGAGTATAGGTCCGCTGCAGGCGCAACGCCATAACCCCGACGGCACCCGCCTACGGGCGCGGGCCGTCGGAGCGGGATCTCAGACGTAGAGATTCTTGCGGGAGAACCGCTCCACAAGGGGCTGGTAGGCGGCGCCCAGCACCCGGTTGATCAACTCGATCCCCCAGGCGTCCGGACCCACCAGGATGCGGGACTCGTCCTTGAGAATGCCCTTGACGATGATGCGGGCGGCTTTCTCCGGCGAGGTAACCGCCAGTTTGTCAAACCCCTTGCGCTGGGCCTCGGCGTTCTCGGACTTGCCCATGCGGGCGGCGTTGGCAATGTTGGTGCGGATACCGCCGGGGTGGACACAGCTTACCGCCACCGGCTGCTTCTCCAGTTTCATTTCCTGGCGCAGCGCCTCGGTGAAGCCGCGGACAGCAAACTTGGCGGCGTTGTAGGCGCTCTGCTTGGGCACACCGATCAGGCCGAACACGCTGGAAATGTTCACCACATGACCCTCGCCGGAGGCAATCAGGTGGGGCAGGAAGGCGCGGGTGCCGTGGGCAACGCCCCAGAAATCGATGTCCATGACCCACTTGAAGTCTTCGTCGGTCATTTCCCGGACCGTGGCGGACAGCGCCACACCGGCGTTGTTGATCACCAGGTGGACAGCGCCGAAGTCCTTGGTCACCTGGCCGGCATGGGCGTAGATGGCGTCACGGTCGGCGACATCGAGGCGGTAGGTACGGACTTCCGAGGCATCGCAAAGCGCCGCGGTTTCCTTCAGACCGGCCTCGTTGACATCGGACAGCGCCAGCCGACAGCCCCGGGCTGCCAGTTCCATTGCCAGGGCCCGGCCAATACCGGAGCCGGCACCAGTCACCACGGCCACCTTGTTGTTCAGATCCTTCATTACTGCAACCTCTTGCTGATGTCGGTAAGGGCAGGCCGTGGCCTGGATTCGCCCAAATATGCTGGTCAGATCGAGCCTCACTGTAGCAGCTCGTGCCCCGGGGCCCATGGCAGAGATTCCACCAGCGCGCAGTCACTGCGGTCAGGAAGACATCCGGCAGCCCCCTCAGGCCAGCAGGTGGTCCAGGGGCTGCAGGTAGCTGGGCGCAAACACTTCCAGAAAATACTCCACCTCCGGCGATGCCTCCTGGCGGATGCGCTGGTAAATCTGGCTGGCGGCGGGCTCGAACTCCTTGTTGCCGGCCTGGATCTCCGCCTGGCACTTGAGCCAGGCCGACAGCCGGTCGGCCGCCTTGACGATCGCCAGCACCTCGGGCGCCCACCGGGCCTCCTGGAGGTAGGGCCGGAAATCCGCCTGCAGATCTTCCGGCAGCAGGGCCAGCAGTTCGGCCTGGGCCTTGTGCTCGATCTCGCCGAAGGCCTCCCGCATGACCCGGGAGTGATACTTGACCGGGGTGGGCATGTCGCCGGTGATGACCTCGGCGGCATCGTGGTAGAGCGCTGCCGTGGCCACCTGGTCCGGGTTGACCTCGCCGTCGAAGTGGCGGTTGCGTATCAGCGCCAGGGCGTGGGCTATGGTGGCCACTTCCCAGGAGTGGGTAGCGACGTTTTCCTCGATGGCGTTGCGCATGAGCCCCCAGCGCCTGATCCAGCGCAGGCGGGCGATGTAGGCGAAGAAATGGCTGGGTTTTCGGGTCATGCCGGGGGGTCATCCTTTTGCGATTGTTTTCAGTCTGTCGCTTCTTCCGTCGGCTTTCCAGTGCTAATCTGGTACCGCAGTTGAACGAATGTTCATTTTAATTGATGCGACCGGAAACCATGCCCCATGCCAGGATTTTGACTCTTGCTCTGATCACCCTAATGACCGTTTCAGGTTCTGCTCTGGCAGCAATCCGGGTGGCGGTGGGAGTCTATCATTTTCCGCCGGTTGCCACGGTATCGGCGACAGGGGAGGTCAGCGGCTTGGTGGGCGACCTGTTGGCGGAACTCAACACCCGCCAGTCGGAGTACCGGTTCGAGACCTACATCACCTCACCGAAACGGCGGCAGCTGGATTTCGTGGAGGGCCATTACCACCTGATCTTCTTCGAGAGCCCCCGCTGGAGCTGGCAGGATGTGGATCATCTCGCCACCGAACCGTTGTTGATGGACCGTGAGCTTTACGTGGCCCTGGCCAAGCCGGGCCGGGACCAGTCCTTTTTCGAGCCGGTCAGCGAGCGCAAAATAGTGGCGATGCTGGGCTACCACTATGGCTTTTCCGACGAGGTGACCGATGAGCAGATCCTGCGCCAGCGGTTCGATATCGAGCTGTCCCACAGCCACCGCCGCAACCTGGAGCTGATCCTGGCGGACCGCCCATCGGTGGCGGAGGTGGCGGTGGTCAGCGAATCGTATCTGCAGCTGTTCCTGCAGCGCCAGCCCGCCATGGCCGACCGCCTGCTGGTGTCAGAGACCCCCGACCAGAGTTACCGGATGCGGGCCCTGTTGCGGCCCGACGCGCCCATCAGTCTGCCGGCACTCACTTCCCTGCTGGCCACCATCAAGGACTCCGGGCTCTACGCCGAAATGGTGGCCAGGTATGGTCTGCAGTTGCCCTGATGCCGACGGCTAATCTGGGCTAAGAGGGAGACTGCACCACCGCCCCGGCCATGGACTCATCCTTGACCGCACTAGCCAGCTCACGGACCGGCCGCGTCCTGGCGGCCGCTTCCAGCAGTCGGCGACTGGAGCGGCCATCGTCCGGAAAGCGCGCCTGACCCGCAAACCAGATGATTCCGTCCGCATCTTCGGCGAGATTGCCAAGCCGCTTCAATGCGTGCACAAAACTGTTGGCTGAACGCTCCGGAATCACGGCTACGAAGGTGCTGGCCGAATGCCGGGCCAGAAAGGCATCGCCCACGCACCACTGCAAGCGTTTGGTGGCTCCCTTGAGCATCGCCGCTCGTTTCTGCTCTTCCATGCCCTCACAGAGCTTGCGGTAATTGCTCATCTCCAGATAGACCACACCGAAGCGCTCGGGCTCGACGGACGTTTCCGCCAACGTCGTCAACAAGGCGCGATCCAGCGAGGCACGGTTGGGCAGGCCGGTGGTCTGGTCGTAGAAGGCCAGCCGGTCCCGCCGCTGCTCTTCCAGACTGAGCTGCGCCAGGTTGCGGCGCCGGCGCCGCACATCCAGGGCCGACGCTACCAGCGCCATCACGATGAACGCCGCAATGAACAGGCCCAGCGGCAGCCCCAGCCAGTTACCGGCCAGCAGGTTATCGGCGGCCGGCATCGCCGACGGCGCGAAGCTCACCGCCGCCATGCCGACATAATGCATACCGCAGATGGCCGCGGCCATGATCAGTGCTGCCACAAACTGAAAGACCACCGCCTCGGTGCCTTCAACGCCCTGCAGTATCCGACTGATGGTCAGGGCCGCCCAGGAGGCGCCAATGGCCACGGCCACCGAGGCCGCCACCAGCAGCGGATCGTAGCCGAGCCCCGGGGAAAGCTTCATGGCCGCCATGCCGGTGTAGTGCATGGCGACAATGCCCAGCCCCATTACCAGGCCGGCACCGGCGATCTGAAACTGGCTGGCGCGGGGCTTGCTGATCATCAGCAGGGCAAGGGCGGAGGCTAGAACCGCCGGCAGCACCGACGTGGCGGTCAACGCCAGATCGTAAGTCATGGCCACCGGCATGATGTGGGCCCGCATGCCAACAAAATGCATGGTCCAGATTCCCAGCCCCAAGGATAGGGCCCCCAGGGTAACCCAGAGTCGCCGCTTGGCGTCGGTGACGATGGTCAGCTGGGAACCAAAATAGAGCGCACTGTAGGACGCCAGGATGGCAATCAGATAAGACAGGAATACCAGGGATAGGTCGTAATAACCGTGCATCAGTCAACTCCATGGCCAGAAAGGGCGCAGCCCCTGCTGCGCCACCTGAAAAGTGAATCTGGGCTCATGAATACGGGCCGGGACGGCCCACAGTTGCCTGATTTATGTAGCCATTTGTAACAGATCCGATCAGCGCGCCTGCAGAGCAACAGGCACGCGTACCAGTTCGGCGTCCTCGCCCAGGCCGGCGTCCCGTATCGGATCCCGCAGGTAAAGCTGGCTGCTGTCGACATCGTAGGTCTCGGTCAGCTGCCGCTGCAGGGTCTCGCCCCGGTCCGCGGCGAGCTGGTCCAGAGCCTCCTCCAGGGCACCGCCCTGAGCCGCCAGTTCGGGGCCATCCAGCACTGGCGCCACGGCACCGCGGATATCCAGCACCAGGCCAGGGCGCTGGTTGAGGGCTTGCGACAGGGCCTCCAGTTTGCGGGCCTCGCCCTCACCCAGTTCAGCGCTTCCGGGTCGGAAGCCGATGGCGCTCAATTCGGGTCCGGTAAGGCCGGTCAGGTCGGCGATGGAACCCAGGACGCTGAAGGGAGAAGTGGCCGCCTTGATCACCAGGTTGGCAAAGGCGCCCATCACCACGCCGCCGATCTGGAAATTGGGGTCCTCCAGGTCGCCGTCGATGGGGATATCCAGTTCAATCTGGCCGCCGGAACCGCGGAGCAGGGCCAGGCCCAGCTTGATGGGGGCGTCCACGGCCTGTTCACTGGCCACTGACTGCCCGAGCTCCAGCCGATCCAGCACAATGTGGTTGGTACCGGACAGCTGCGTGCCCTCCAGCCGGTAATCCAGCGCCAGGGCCAGCTTGCCGCCGTCCACCGTGTAGCCCAGGTAGCGGGCGAAATAGGGGCTCAGGAGTGGCAGCGACAGCTGGTCCAGGTCCACATCGAGCGTGCTGGTCTGGTCGCTGCCCAGGGCCGCCAGATTACCCTCCACCGTCAGGTCACCGGCCTCCGCCACCCTGCCGGACAGATTGACCCGGCCCTTCTGGGGGGTGACGTTGCTCAGGCCGGTCATGGAGCCGGAAAGCTGATGCAGCCGGGTGGCAAAACGGCGCTCCAGGGAGCGGTCGGTGTAGTTCACCGTACCCTGCTGCAACACCACCTCGCCGACCCGGAAGATGAAGCCGTCGCCGTCCTCGCCGCCGCGGTCGCTATCCGCGCCCTGAGGGTCGTCGGGGTCGTCACCGGCCAACACCTCAATCAGGTTCAGGGCGCCGGATTGCGAGCGCTCCAGCCGGACCTCCGGTGATGCCAGCGCGATGCTGCCGATCTCCAGCCGGGCCGGCGCCAGGTTGTACTCGATGGGTTCCAGCCGCACCGACTGCCAGCTCACCAGGTTGCGGTCCTCCCCGGTCCTGGCGAGCGCCACCCCGGTCAGCTCGCCGCGGCCGCTGAAGGTGCCGGTGAGGGGTTCGGTCTGGCCGTCCAGGTCCAGGTCGCCATCGAGGGTGAGCTGGCCTGCCTTCACGTCCAGCGCCGCCAGTTCTTTCAGGTAGCCTTCCGCCGCCGCCAGGGACAGCGCCTGCGCCGACACGCCGGCTTCCAGGGTGAAAGGGGACAGGGTGAGCTGGCCACTGCCGCTCAGCCTGCCGCCGGCTGCCACCAGACTGGCGTCGTAGCGCACCGGCTCGGCCAGCTCATGGCTCAGGCCTTCCACGTTGAGCTGGATCTCGCTCAGGTCCAGGCTGATCGCCTGCTCCGGCACCGCGTCCTGCCACTGTACCCGGCTCTGCTCCAGACCGACCCAGGCCACCGACCAGCGGAATGGCTGGCCGGCGCCAGTGTCAGGCTCGCCGTCGGCTTTCCCGGTTTCGCCGGTCTGGTCATCGTCCGCGAACGGGCGCAAGAGGTTCAGGCTGCCATCGCCGGCCCGCTGCACGCGGGCGTCCAGTCCCTGCAGACTGACTTCACCAACGCCGAGTTCGCGCCGGCTTAGGCTGAAGCCAATGCTGTCTGCCACCAGAGCAGCCAGCGCCAGGTCCGGGGTGTCCCCTTCCTCGCTGCCGGTGGCCACCGCCAGGTCGCTGATCTCGATGCGGCCATTGCTGGTTTCCAGGGTCAGGCCGTCGCGGGTGTTGGTGCGGTAATCCGACGCCACCGTCAGGCGGCCCTGCCGCAGCTCGTAGGGCAGGTAGGGCGCGGCAAAGTGGCCGATGGTGGTGGCCGCCAGGTTCTCCAATCGCAGCCGGCCGCTGGAGCTGAAGGGCACAAGATTGAGCTGGCCTTCCCAGGCCAGGCTTTGCTCCCCCAGGGTGGCGTTGAAGCGGTAACCGCTGCCGTTCTCGTTGGGGAAGGTGGCCAGGTCGTTGAGCACCAGGTCCAGGGAGCGGATCTCGAAGCTGGCCTCCTCCGCCTTGCTGAAATCCCGCAGCAGGACTTCGCCCTGGTTCAGGCTGATGCGGCCGAAGTAGAGCCTGGCGGGTTCACCCTCCGAACCGCTTTGCGGCGGTTGCGGTTCGCCCTCGGGCCGGGGGTTGTGGGCGCGCCAGTCCCGCAGCAGGTTGATGCCGTAATCCTCCAGCAGATCCACCCGCAGGTAGGGCTGGTCCAGATCGATGGTCTCCAGCGCCACCAAACCGCGGAACAGCTGCAGGAAACCCAGGTCCAGGTGCAGGCGCTGGAGCCGCAGCACAGGCTCCTGGCCGTCACTGGCATCCAGGCCCCGGACCGTGACCGACATGGCATAGGGGTTGGCGGTCACCTCCTCCACCGAAGCGCTCCAGCCCAGGCGCTGCTCGAGCTGCTGTGGCAGCGCCCGCTCCAGCCACCAGGGCAGCACCTGGAAACCCAGCAGGGTGTAGAGCGCCAGAATCACCAGCAGCCAGACCGTCCATCGCTTGTGCAAGGGTTTTCTGAGCGGGGCCTGGGCCACGTTGTCACTCCTGTTGTGGGATTGGGTTGCGGGGCCTGGGCCGGCCCGGATCTGCGCCTTTCCCGGCGCACGATTACCGCAAGGATAGCCGCCGAGCGTCCGGTTTGTCATGGCCACGACCATCCGCCAACGTACCGTTTCGCCGGTTGAGTACGTATCATGACCGATGACCGCCGTTGGCGAGGCTCCCGAGACGGGGCCGGCTGCGCCGTTGCGCGGCGGTGTGTGGCAGCCATTGGAAACGGAGTGAGGTAGATGGATATCAGCGATATGCGGCGCGACTTCGAAAGCGAGGGTCTGAACCGGGAGCACCTGGACAGCGACCCTTTCCGACAGTTCGAGCACTGGTTCAATGACGCCCGCCGGGCCGACATCCTGGAGCCCAATGCCATGTCACTGGCCACCGCCGGTGCCAATGGCCTGCCGGATGTACGGACCGTGCTGCTGAAGTATTTCGACCGCGACGGCTTCGTGTTCTACACCAACTACGGCAGCCGCAAGGCGGCGGAGCTGGCGGAAAACCCCCAGGCCGCGCTGCTGTTCCCCTGGCTCGGGCTCAATCGCCAGGTCACCATCCAGGGCCGGGTGGAAAAAGTCAGCAAGGCCGAATCCCTGAAGTACTTCGCCTCCCGGCCCCGGGGCAGCCAGATCGGCGCCTGGGTCTCGGAGCAGAGCCGGGCCATCAGCTCCCGGGGGCTGCTGGAGCAGAAAGTCGCCGAGATCAAACAGCGCTTTGGCGATGGCGAGATTCCGCTGCCGTCGTTCTGGGGTGGTTACCGGGTCATGGCCCAGCGCATCGAGTTCTGGCAGGGCCGGCCCAGCCGGCTTCACGACCGTTTCGAATACCTGAGGGCCGATGATGGCTGGACCATCCAGCGTCTCCAGCCCTGATACCGTCGGCGGCAGCGACGTCAGTGTCTGGCTCAGTCGGCTGCCGGCGCAGCCGGACCTGGCGGCCATGGGCCGCTGCCTGGACGCTGCGGAACGGACCCGACTGCAGGGCCTGGCGCCGGTCCGGCAGCAGGAGTTCGCCCTCAGCCGCTGGCTGATCCGGCAGGCCCTGGCCCGGGCCAGCGGCCTGGAGCCGGATCTGTGCGCACCGGTGCCGGGGCGGCCGGTGCGCTCGGCCCGGCCCGAAGGCTGGAGCCTGTCACTGAGCCACAGTCACGGCGTGGCGGCCTGCGCGATCAGCGCCGGTACCGCGGTGGGAGTGGACCTGGAGCCCCTGGTCCGGCGCTCGGCCTGGCAGCAGGTGGTCAGGCGCTGGTTCACGCCGGCGGAGCAGGCCTGGCTGCTGGCCGATGGACAGCACCTGGACTTCCTCCGGGTCTGGACCCTCAAGGAAGCCTGGCTCAAAGCCACCGGCCGCGGCATTGCCGGCCACCTGCAGACCCTGGAGGTGGGCGCCGGCGGCCAGCTCCACGGCGATGACCGGCGCTATCCCTGGCGGGGCGGCACCGGCACCGTGGCGGACATGATGCTGGCGGTGGTCTACAGTGATGAGCGGCAAAGCCGGGGTGCGCCGGCGGTACACTGGCTGACCGCGCCGACCCGGGCCACAACCGGACCCGCCCCGGAGCCACCACCGGAGCCCGCGGCCATGGCCTGGTGGACCCACACCCATATTGATACCGAGGCTCACCATGACCGACCATGACCGCCAGCGCTGCGACTGGTGCGGCACCGATCCGCTCTACGTGGCCTATCACGACAATGTCTGGGGACGGCCGGAATACGACGATCGGGCGCTGTTCGAGAAACTCTGCCTGGATGGCCAGCAAGCCGGCCTGAGCTGGATCACGATTCTGCGCAAGCAGGACAGTTACCGGGCCGCCTACGATCGGTTCGATCCGGCCCTGGTTGCCCGCTACGACGAAGCCAAGATCCAGCAGCTGCTGCAGGACCCGGGCATCGTCCGCAACCGCCTCAAGATCGAGTCCGTCATCCGCAACGCCCGGGGCTATCTGGCCCTGCAGGACAGCGGTGTGTCCTTCAGCGAGTTCCTGTGGGGCTTTGTCGACGGTCGGCCACGACAGAACGCCTGGACCAGCATGGCCGAGGTGCCGGTGACCACGCCGGAGGCCAAAGCCATGTCGGATGCCTTGCGCAAGCGCGGCTTCAATTTTGTCGGCCCCACCATCGTTTATGCGTTCATGCAGGCCACCGGCATGGTCAATGACCACCTGGTCCGGTGCCCGGCCCACGAGCCCTGCCGTCAACTGGGCCAGCGGCCGGCGCCGGGGTGAGCTTTTCCAGCCCCGGTTGATCTCGAATCCAACCGGCGGCGTATAGGCTCCCATAGTCTTCAACTCTCGGAGTCATAGCACGTGAGAATTACCCTGGCCGAGCTGCGCTCCCTCGACACCGTGACCATCGACCTGCTGGAGATCGTGTCCATCGAGGGCCAGCGCTACATGGCCCGCATCCACATCGGCGACGCCCTCTACCTGCTGTCCGATGAGGCCGGCAAAACCGCCCTGTTCCGCAGCAGCTGGGAGATCCAGGACACCCTGGGGGCCTTCGAGGTCACCGCAACCGATATGGTCCATCCTTCCGCCTACCATGAAATGGTGGGCATGGCGCCCAGCGATGTGGAGCCCATGCGGATCCGCATTCAGGGCGACCCATCATGATTTCGGTCTCCCGTCTGGCCATCGCGATCGGCCTTGCCGGTCTGCTGCCATTCATTTTCGGCGCCCTGGCCGTGTTTGTCTGGCCCCAGTACGGCGCCACCCTGGTGTCCTACTTCTACCTCTACAGCGCCGGTATCCTGGCGTTCATGGCGGGGGTCTACTGGCCCATTGCGCTGCAGCTGGAGGACCGTTGCTACCCGCTGTCCCCCATCAGCACCCTGGTGATCAGCCAGTGCTTCTTTGTGGCCGCCGGCCTGGGCCTGTTGCTGCCGGTCACCGGCCAGATGCTGGTGTACCCGCTGGCCTTCCTGGGTCTGTACCTGGTGGATATCCGCTGGATGAACCTGTACTGGCCAGACTGGTACCGCAAGCTGCGGCTGGTGCTCACCCTGGTGGCGGTGGTCTGCCAGCTGGTCGTGGCGGGCTGGCTGGTGAGCTGAGCAACCGCTCTCCATGAAAAAGGCGCCTGATCCGGCGCCTTTTTTATGCTGTGATGGCTGTGGCCCGAGCGTCTGCCCTCGGGCCCTGGGGGGAAATCAATTCCCCACCAGTTCCCCCATGCCGGCAAACTTCTCCCGCAGTTTGCCGAGCGCGGTCTTCTCGATCTGGCGTACCCGCTCGCGGCTGATGCCCATCTCGTCGGAAATGACCTGCAGGGTCTCCGGTTCCGGCCGGTCCAGGCCAAAGCGCCGGGACAGTATGTCCTGCTCCCGCGGATTGAGATTCTCCAGGATACTGTCGAGGATCCGCCGCCGGTCCCGGGGCACCAGCGCTGCTTCCGGCGCCTCGCTGTCCCCCAGGGTGAGGGCGTCCCCCAGCACCACGCTGCCGTCGTCGTTGGCGGGCGCCTCGGTGGACACCTCGGCACCGGCGTAGGTCATCAGCTCGCTGATGCGTATCGGCGAGACCTCCAGCTCCTGGGCCAGTTCGCTCTGGCGCGGGGTGCGGCCAAGCTGGCGGTTCAGGCGCAGGGTGGTGGCCTGCAGGGCGCGGAGTTCGTCGACAATGTGGTCCGGGGTCCGGACCACCCGCCGACCGCGCTTGAGACAGCGCTTGACCTCTTCACTGATCCACCAGTAGGCGTAGGTGGAGAAGCGGAAGCCCTTGCCCGGGTCGAACCTTTCCACCGCCTTGATCAGGCCGACGTTGCCGTCCTGGATCAGGTCCGACATGGACAGACCCCGGTTGGCGTGGCGACGGGCAATGTGAACCGCCAGGCGCAGGTTGCTCTGGATCAGCAGCTCGCGGCTGGCGCGCACCAGGCGGTAAGCACGGCGGGCACGCAGGCTGCTGAAATCGGATTCGCCGCGGTCCCCCACCACGTCCCTGATGGTCCGGGGGACGTCCGCGGCCAGGCCCTGGTCGCCGGCGAGAATCTCGAGGCAGCGAACCAGGCGCCGGCTCAAGCGACGCTCACCCGGCTCGGTCAGCAGCTCGTGCTGGGCCGCATCCCGGAAGTAATGCCCAACCAGCGAGCCAAGCTCACCGCTCTGGACACCGGTGGAAGCTTCCACCCGTTCCTGAATGTCGTTCATGACGTTGATCCCGTTTTGAAAAAGTTTGTCAAGAATACGCGTGAAATGGGCAGGCGGATTGCCGGCGGGTGCCGGGCTCTAAGCGTCGGACAGGGTATCGGCGGGTGGGTTCCCGGCATCGGAAAGGAAGGCGATCGGGCCCGCCCGGCCCGGGGCACGGGCGGCCCGATCAGGAGGCAAGACACCTCCATTGCCCGGGACCGGAGCGACCGGTTCCAGCCCCCGGCAATCAGGTCGGGGCGCGGCTGAGGCGCCCTCGCCAGCGCGGCCGGTCAGGCCGCGACTATGGCGTACTCGTGATTGTGGGGTTCAATCAGGGTCTGGTGCAGTTTAGTAATGGCGCGCTTGTAGTTCTCTTCCTCCACCACAAACTGCATGTCCACCTGCCGCAGGCACTGGTGGATGGCGAGGATGCTGATTTCCTCGTCCGCCAGGGACTTTACGGTCTTGGACAGGATGCCAGGTACCTGCATGTCACTGCCGATGGCCGATACCAGCGCCACCTTGCGGGTGCTGATCTCGCCGTTGGGGAACTCCTCCTTGAGGGCCCGCACCACCCGCTTGACGTGCTTGAGGGTGGTATCCACGTAGTGGGTGATGGTGTTGGCGTTGGTGTCCTTGGTGACGAACCGGATCTTGAAGCGGGTCAGGATATCCAGGATGCGGCGGTCGTAGCCGGGCTCACCCTGCATGTCCTGGTCGAACACCTCGATGGCGAACACGCCCTTGTGGCCGGCAATGATCTCCACCTGCGGCTTCTCGCTGATGTAGTCGCGGGTGATCAGGGTACCGGTGTGCTCCGGGTCGAAGGTGTTCTTGACCCGCAGGGCGATGTCGTTCTGGCGCAGGCCCTTGGCGGCACGGGGGTGGATGGCCTCCATACCCAGGTTGGCCAGCTGGTCGGCAACGTCGTAGTTGGTGCGGCCGATGGGCACCACCTTGTCCTCGCCGACGATCTTGGGGTCCGCCGAGCTGAGGTGGTATTCCTTGTGGATAATGGCCTCGGCGGCTTCGGTGATGACCGCAACACGGCTGAAGGTCATCTCGCTGTAGCCCCGGTCGAAGGTGCGCATCAGGCCTTCCTTGCACTGGGTGTAGCCAGTGACAATGGGCATCTCGCGGGTCAGGTCGATGGCGTCAAAGGCCTGCTTGAGCTTTTCGTCCAGGGGCAGCAGTTCGTTGTCGCGCCAACCGGTGAGGTCGACAAAGCGGGCATTGATGCCCTCGTGCTGGAGCTTCAGGGAGGTATTGAAGGCGCTGTGGGCCTCACCGATACCCGCGAGCATCTCGCGCACGGTGAGCAGGTGCTCCTCGAGCTGGAACTGGCCGTAAGAGCACAGCCGCTGCAGGTCGATCAGGCAGCCCCGGACACCTTCCACCCGGTCGGTGATGAACTGGTCCGCCTGCTGGCGCAGCATGTGGTCGTCGAAAAGTTCAGCGTTGAGGTCGGTGAGAAATTTCACCAGTTTGGTGAGGTCGTCACCCCAGGCCCAGTCGGACTCGGCATCGGCAAAAAGCGCATAGACGCCGGGCTCCCCGGTCTTCTTGTGCTCCAGGAGTTCGTCGGTGACGCCGCCGTACGCGGACACCACGAAAATACGGTTGTACAGTTCATCCTTGCTGCGGTTGCCCAGAACGATATTGTCGCGGACGGCTTCGTAATTGCTCATCGAAGTACCGCCGATCTTCTCCACGGTATGCTGTCGAGCTTGCTGTTTGGTAGTCATAATCCTGTCTTCGGTCGCATGAATGTTGGGAACCGCCGGAGCGGCTCCTTAGCGCCGGGAAAAACAGCGATCGGAGAGGGGCCCTGCTTGGGGCTTCCCGGCCTTGCCGCGCCCTCCCCGATGGACGTCCTCAGGACGCCTGGCTCATTTCTTCCTTCATGATTTCACTTACGCATTCGGTCAGCAAGTCCAGACCCTTGTTCAGGTCGGCTTCGCTGATGGTTAGCGGCATCAGGCACTTGACCACCTCGTCGTCGGGACCGGCGGTCTCGATGATCAGGCCCCTCTCGAAGGCCAGGGTGGTGATCCTGTCCGCCAGCTCACCGCTGGCGCAGGCGATGCCCCGCATCATGCCGCGGCCCTTGAGCCGGAACTGGTTGGGGCCGTACTGGTCGCAGATGGCCTTCAGACGCTTGCCAAGGATCTCGCTCTTGGCGCGCACCTCGTTCTGGAAGGCATCGTCCTGCCAGTAGGTCTCGATGGCGGTGCGTGCGGTAATGAACGCCATGTTGTTGCCGCGGAAAGTGCCGTTGTGCTCACCGGGGTTCCAGATGTCCAGCTCCGGCTTGAGCAGCACCAGCGCCATGGGCAGACCATAACCGCTCAGTGATTTCGAAACCGTGACAATATCCGGCACGATGCCGGCGGCCTCGAAGCTGAAGAAATCGCCGGACCGCCCGTTGCCGGCCTGGATGTCGTCCAGGATCAGCAGGATGTCGTGCTTCTTGCAGAGCTTGGCCAGCGCCTGCAGCCACTCCGCGCTGGCGGCGTTGAGGCCACCCTCGCCCTGGATCGCCTCGACGATGACGGCAGCCGGCAGGTCGGTGCCGGAGGAGTTGTCGCTCAGCAGCTTGTCCATCATCTTGATGGTGTCGATGTCCTTGCCGTAATAGCCGCAGTAGGGCATGAACTCGACGCTGCTCAGGGGCACGCCGGCGCCACCGCGGTGGTTCTTGTTGCCGGTGGTGGCCACGGCACCCAGGGAAACACCGTGGAAGCCGTTGGTAAAGGAGATGATGCCGTCACGGCCCTTGACCTTTCGGGCCAGCTTCAGCGCCGCCTCGACACAGTTGGTGCCGGTGGGACCGGTGAACTGCATCTTGTAGTCCAGGCCACGGGGCTTGAGGATGATGTTCTGGTAGGCCTCGACAAAGTCGTGTTTGGCGGTGGTCCACAGGTCCAGGCCCTGGCTGACGCCATCGCTCTGGATATACTCGATCAGCGCCTTCTTGAGTTCGTCGTTGTTGTGGCCGTAGTTCAGGGATCCGGCACCGGCCAGGAAATCCAGGTATTCACGGCCATCCTCGGCGTACAGGTGTGCGTTCTTGGCCCGGTTGAAGATCATCGGAAAGGCGCGGGAATACACGCGTACCTGGGATTCAGTCGCTTTAAGAAGTTCCATTGTCTTGCCTCTTAGCATGTCAGGTTCGAGGGGGAATGCGGGGAGTGGGGCCGGTTTCGGTCGCGGCCCGGAATCCGCGCGTGGAAAAGCCAGGGTGTGGGCGCTCCTCAAGCGCCCACCGGCTTCAACCGCTTACGACTTCTTCAGAGGCCCGATGCGGAGCAGGTACTCGGGGTCGTGCTTGCCCCCGAAGTGGGTCTCTTTCTCGAAGTGCTCGTGGTAGGTCAGTTCTGCGTCCATGTCCCGGGCGAAGGAGCGGAACAGGGCCCAGGAGGCCTTGTTGTCCCAGGTGATGGTGGTTTCCATGTGGGTGACGTTGCGGCAGGCATCCCGTGCCACAATTTCCTTGAGCATGCGCTTGGCCAGGCCCTGGCCGCGGCCTTTCTCATGGACCGCCACCTGCCATACGAAGATGGTGTCGGACTGCAGGGGGGGAATATAGGCGGAGATAAAACCGACCAGATCACCGTCCATTTCGGCCGCCACGCCGGTCTCGGCAAAGTGGCTGCACTGCAGGAGGTTGCAGTAGATGGAATTGGGATCCAGGGGAGGACATTCCTCCACGAGCTGGTGGAGCCTGAAGCCATCGTCCTTGTTGGGCTTGCGAAGTTCGATGGCGCTTTTTTGCGAGGCTTTATCAGTCATAAGTGGTCGTTTATCTGCTTAAGATGCCTCCAAATTATATAGACCTCGAAATAAAAATCAACCAGAAATCCGGCGCAAGCGAACTCAAGGCCGGCCCTCGGCGGGGTCGGGCCGGCGCCTCAGGCCAGCCCGTCCAGGGCCAGATCCCGCAGCGCCAGCCCGGTTCCGCCGGCAATCCGGGCCCGGTAGGAGCGCTCTGCATCGGAACCCGCCGGCCAGTGGCGATCGAACAGCCGCAGCCACGCAACGGTGTCAAACGCCACCGGCTCCAGGGAGCCGCTCATTCCGGCCAGCTCCCGGCTGGTCAGCGAGCCGGCCGGGGCCGGACCCGGCGCCAGCCGCAGCACCAGACCGCGGCTGTCCTGCTGCAGGTTGCCCATGCCGGCGGCGCCGTTGTTGAGCAGAAGCCGGGGCCGCCCGGCCACCACGCCGGACCAGACCACCGGCAGGCAGGTGTGGGTGCACAGGATCACATCGGCATCGCAGCGGCGAAACCAGTGTTCCAGCTGACCGGCGCCGGCGTCAGACAGCAACTCATGGGACAGGCCCCAGCCTGCCAGGGATTCCGGATCGCCGTGCAGAACCAAAACCTTTAGGCCACCAAACAATGCCGCCCGCCAGCGGGGCAGCTGCGCCAGGCGACCGGTGATCTCGCCCTGGTCCGCCGCCACCGCCTGCAGGCGCTCCATGATACGGTTGGAGCGCTCCACCACGCCGGTATCCACAAAGTCCGGATAGGCGCAGCCACAGCCGGCGCCTTCGCTGGGGTGAGCCAGCTCGTACTCCACGTTGCCCAGCATGGCATCATGAGCCAGGACCCGCCGGTTGATCTCGGCGAACCAGTCCGCCTCAGCGTTGAACCAGTTGAAGTCGCCGTTGAACAGCAGCCGCACACTGGCGCCGGCGCGGCGCTCCCGGTTCACCATGGCCTCGATTTCATCAAGGGCGAAGGGATTGCCGTAAAGCCCGCCCACGACGTAAAGCACCTGTTCCGGCCAGTGTTCCGGCTCGGCCATCAGCGCTTCCGGCCGATAGCGATAATGGATAGGGCAACTGCGGCCTGCCGCATCCGACATGGCGTCAGGCCTGACCGACCGCTACCGACCGGCCGGCAAGCCGGCGCAGCAGCAGGGGCAGGAAGAAGCCGGCCGAACAGATCAGGAAACCGTAGGCATTGACCCCCAGTAACGTGGCGTAATTACCCTCGCCAATGGCCCAGCTGTCGGGTATCAGACCCACTGCCAGCAGAATGCCCAGCACAATGCCGGTCCAGAAACTCAGGTGGAAGCTCCAGGGGGACCACCGGGTAAAGCCGTAGAACAGGAAGACCGGTGCCAGCCCCATCACCATGGTCCCGGAGATGGTGGTGGCCTTGAGGATGTCGGTGCCGGCAAACATCGGCAGGTTGCCCAGGATGGCAAAGATGATCATCACTGCCGCTCCGACCCGCATGCTGGGCATGCGCTCAGCACTGCGCCTGACCAGTTGCGGCAGGTCCACCGCCAGCGACTTGGACAGCGAGCTGAAGGTGGAATCCAGGGTGGAGCCGGCGGAGGTCATCATCACCACACTCATGAAGAAGAGAGCGGCCAGGCCCAGGGACTGGCCCACCGCCGCCGGCGCATTGCCGGCCGCCTCGATGCCGTTGAGCTGGGCATGCACGCCCACCAGGCTGAACACGAAGACCGCCACGAAACCCAGCAGACCGGCCACCACGAAGCTTTTCAACATGGTTTTCTCGCGATTGACGAAGCCCCGGTCGGTGAGCACCGGGTCGTGGAAGGGGTAGCTGAAGATCTGAAGCCCGGCCACAAGCAACAGGTCGACGCCCGCATTGAGACGGAATTCACCGGCGGTCAGCAGGACGCTGGTGTCGTTGGCGGGAATAATCAGGAAAAGCACGGCGCCGACGAAGAACACGAACACAAAGGCCTGGATCACATCGGTAAAGATGGAGCTGCGCAGACCGCCCTTGAGGCTGTAGGCCAGGGTGAAAGCGGTGAACAGCATGGCGGCGGTGTAGTACTCCCATTGCCCCGGCAGTCCGAAATAGCCGCCCACCACGGCGGTGTTGCTCCAGACCTCGTTGTAGAGCCGGATCAGGATGGCGGCGGCAAAGCTCAGGGCGGCCAGCCGGCCAAAGCGCGAGGTCAGGAAGTTCTGCAGGCTGGTGGCGCCGGTCTGGGTGCGGATCAGGTAGATCACGTAGCCGGCAACGGGGATCGACAGCCAGTAAGTGGCGTAGGCCAGGCCGCCCACCAAGCCGTAGGCGGCGCCCAGGTTGGCGGCGTTGGTGACGGATTTGGCAAAGATCCAGCTGATGAAGATGCTGGCGGTCAGTGACCACTGACCCACCGGATTGCCCTTGTCGTCGGCGCCCCGGTAGAAAGAGGCGGCGTTTTTGCTGCGGGGCGACAGGAGGTACATGACCCCCCCGTAGACCACCAGGAATCCCCAGAACAGGGCAGCTTCGGTGAATGGCATTTTGTTCTTTTCTCCGTTTTTGGGGCCGTCTGGGCCGATTGCTGAACAAGTTTCTTTCGGCGGCAGGCCTGATGGCCCGGTGCTTGTGGCAGTGGGGTGGGTCCCTCCGGAAACACGCCTGTAAATACGTCCCTGTACGGCTCGGGCGTGGCCATCCCTGGCCACTCACGATTTCAGAAAGGTCCCCTACACCCTCTGCTTCAGATTCTGTGCCATTCGCCATTCATCGTTCGGCGGCCACAGGGTCGTAGTTTTCAATTTCGAGCTATTACAGAAGATTGGCGTGGTAGTGGGGGGGGGGGGGG
>NZ_JAWVZL010000009.1:0-57503 GCF_033722195.1 Marinobacter sp. | reverse complement strand
TCCAGGCGTGTCACACCCATGTCACCCACCAGCTTCTCGTAGGGGGCAATGCGGGCAATGGCCTCACCGAGGGTGGCACAGCTCATGGTGATGTAGCCCAGCACCGTATAGGAACCCGGCTGCACGAAATCACCGGTCTCAAGGCCCAGAACGGGATTGCTGGCCTGGTCACTGAGCTGGCGGATAAAGGCCTGTAGCTGCTCGCCCTCTATGCGGCCGTCATCGGCGCTGAGGATACCCGGTGCCAGACCCGCGCCGCGCCGCAGCGCGGCTACATCCAGCCCGGCGGATTCGGCGGCCCGAACGTACTGGCGAAGAGCGGCGACGGAGGCGGTTCCCAGGGAGTTCATGGTGCAGGCTTCTGGCTTCGGTGGGGTCAGAGTATAACGCGGGGGCCAAAAAAATGGGTGTCAGGGGGCGGCCAATATGCCCCGGATTGATCATGCCCAAAATAAAAAGGCCGGCTAGATAGCCGGCCTGAAAACAAGGAAAGAACGAAAGTGCCTGAAACTTCGTTTGATCCGGTGGATACTTCACATCGCCAAACGGCGACAGAAGGACTGCACACTCTTCTGTCTTGGCGGATACTGCGTACTACATCCACGAAGCAATCATAGGGAATGTGGTTCGATTTATCTGTCAGCAATATGTATTAAGTCGTTACTGATTGTGACTGCACCGGGTGTGGTTATGGCGGCCCCTTGGGAACGGACTTCAGGCACTGGCCGGAATGTCGGGCTGGGTTTCGCCGAAGCGACGGGTTTCGTAGGCGTCCATCAGGCCCTGCACCGCTGCCCGCTCCATGTCCTGCACCGCCGGGGTGCCGGCCTGGGCGTCGGCCTTGCACAGCACCATACCGGCTTCCACCGAGATGTAGCCGGCGGTGGTCTTGAGGGCCTTGTGGTTGATGCCATCGAAGACCCGGCGGAAGGCCGTGGTGGTGCAGTGGTCGCTGTTGGCGAAATGGGCAATGAGGGCATACTGGTTGTCGCCCACCCGGCAGAGGGCATCCATGGGGCGGATCAGGTGGCTCAGGCGACGGCCGATGCCGACCGCCAGCTCGCTCATGGTGGCCGGGCTGTGCTGGCGCTTCAGCGCCTGCCAGTTGCGGATGCCCACCAGCACATAGGCGGTGGCGCCGCCCCGCGCTTCGGCTTCCCGCAGACTGCGGGACAGGCGCTCCCGGGCGTAGCGGTTGTTGCAGAGGCCGGTTTCCAGGTCAATGATGTTGGTGGCCTCCAGCTCACGATTGTTCTCGATCAGCAGGGAGTTGGCGGTGAGCAGGGTGTTCTGGCGGTCGGCCATGCGGTCGGCGGCGTAGATGCGCGAGACCAGCTGCTTGCTCATGTCGGATTTGTAGATGAAATCGTCAACGCCCCGGTCGAAGGCTTCCGCCAGAGCGCCGACGCCCTCCCGGGCGGTGAGCAGAATAATGTAGGTGTAATGGTTTTCCTGCTCGTCCTGCTGTCGCACCCGGTCCGTCAACTGCAGGCCGTCCATCTCCGGCATCAGCCAGTCCGCGATCAGCACGCTCACCGGGCGCTCCTCGATCAGCTTGAGGGCGGCGGGGGCGTTATTGGCCACCCGAACATCGCGATAGCCGGCGTTGCGCAGGGCCCGGCTGACCACCGTGCTGCTGAATTTGGCGTCGTCCACCACGAGAATCGGAAGGTCTAGGTTCGGCATTGTTTTCGACTACTCACCAGTCCATTGTCAGATGCGGTGCCGCCTCGCTCTTGTTATGATTTGGCACCTTCGGCGTGCTGGCCGGGCATTGGCTGCAGCGGCGCCATTATACCGTTTTAACAACGCCAGGCTTTGGCTAAATGTAAAACATGTGGATTCGATCGCCTAGTGGCGACGGCAGCGCCGCCAGGCCGGGCGCCGGCTGTGATCGGGTCCGCACTTGCGGAGCAACCACCATGCCCTCGTTTGACATCGTTTCCGAAATCGACATGCACGAAGTCACCAACGCCGTGGACCAGGCCAAGCGTGAGCTGGGCAATCGCTGGGACTTCAAGAACGTGACCGCCGACTTTGAGCTGGACGACAAGGGCATCACCTTGAGTGCCGAGCAGGAATTCCAGCTGGAACAGATGATGGACATGCTGCGGATGGCCTTCGCCAAACGCAACATCGACAGCCGTGCGCTGGCCGAGGGTGACGAGACCAAATCCGGCAAGCTGATCAAGCAGCACCTGAAGCTGCAGCAGGGCATAGAGACGGACATGGCCAAGAAGATCGTCAAGATGATCAAGGACGCCAAACTCAAGGTCCAGGCCAGCATCCAGGGCGACAAGGTCCGGGTCACCGGCAAGAAACGGGATGACCTGCAGGAGGTCATCGCCATGCTGCGGGAGGCGGACCTGGATCTGCCGCTGCAGTTCAACAACTTCCGCGACTGACGAGGGCCGCACGATCCTGAACCGCCACCGCCGCGACTTCCTGGCCGAGACCCTCTACACCTTCACCCGGTGGCAGGTGATTGCGCTGCTGTTTCTGGGCTTCTCGGCGGGGCTGCCTTTCCTGCTGGTGTTTTCCACCCTCAACGCCCGGCTGGCGGACGTGGGGGTGGAGACCGCCACCATCGGCTTCTTCAGCTGGCTGGGCATCACCTATTCCATCAAGGTGCTCTGGGCGCCGGTGGTGGACCGCCTGCCGCTGCCGCTGCTGGGGCGGCTGCTGGGCAAGCGCCGCAGCTGGATGCTGCTGGCCCAGCTGGGTATTGCCGCCGGCCTGGTGCTCATGGCCCGCACCGACCCTACCGTCAACCCCACCATGATGGCCCTATTTGGCCTGCTGGTGGCCTTCTCCTCCGCCACCCAGGACGTGGCCATCGACGCCTACCGGATCGAGATCGCCGAACCCAGGCTGCAGGCGGCGCTGGCGGCCACCTATATCTTCGGCTACAGGGTGGCGCTGCTGGTGGCCGGTGCCGGCGCGCTTTACCTGGCCGAGTTCTGGTCCTGGCAGGTGTCCTACGAGGTGATGGCGCTGCTGGTGGGGGTGGGTGTGCTGACGGTGCTGGTGGTACGGGAGCCCAGGGTGAATCATTTCAGTGCCGCGGAAGATCTCGCCGATGCCATCGCCCGGGAGACCGCCAAGCGCACCCACCTGTCTCCCCGCATGGCGAAGCTGGCCGGCTGGTTCTCGGCGGCGGTGGCCGGCCCCTTCGTGGATTTCTTTGGCCGTTACCGGGAGCTGGCCATCCTGATCCTGGTGCTGGTGGCGGTCTACCGCATCAGCGATATTGCCATGGGAGTAATGGCCAACCCCTTCTACCTGACCTACATGGGTTTCTCCAAGACCGAGGTGGCGGATGTCACCAAGATCTTCGGCTTCTTCATGACCATTGGCGGCTCGCTGCTGGGGGGCGTGCTGGTGGTGCGTTACGGGGTGCGGCCGATCCTGGTGGCGGGGGCGGTGCTGACCGCAGCCACCAACCTGCTGTTCGTGGTGATCGCCCAGCAGCCTGCGGATATCGCACTGCTGGCATTGGTGGTCAGTGCCGATAACCTCAGCGGCGGCATTGCCAACGTGGCTTTGATTGCCTGGCTTTCCAGCATGACCAGTGCGTCCTTCACCGCCACCCAGTACGCCCTGTTCAGCTCGTTGATGACCCTGCCGGGCAAGTTCCTGGGGGGCTTCTCCGGTATGGTGGTGGCCGGTTTTGGCTACGTGGAGTTCTTTTTTCTCTCGGCGTTGATGGGGATTCCGGCCATTGTGCTGGCGCTGTGGATGATGCGCCACGGTGAGCGCCTGGATGCGGTCTCCCGCGCGAACGACGCCATCGCTGACGCCAACAACGAAACCGATAGTGACGGTCCGGTTGAGCCCCGGCGCTGATTCAAGGCCGCCAGCGGTAGCGGCTCATGGCCACCCGGCCATCGGTCACCTCCACGCCTTCCTCCCTGAGCAACCGGCTCTGGTTCTCGTGGCCCTCGCTGCCAGCCGGCATGGCGATGCGGCCGTCGCTCTTCAGCACCCGATACCAGGGCACCTGGTGGCCGTCCGGCAGGCGGCCCAGGGCGCGGCCGACAAAACGGGCGAGGCCGGGCAGCCCCGCCAGTTCCGCCACCTGGCCATAGGCCGCCACCCGGCCGGCGGGGATCAGGCAGACCACCTGCCAGATCCGCTGCTCCCGGCTGGGCTCCTGGTCAGAGGCGGAGGGCGCCATCGACCTCGATCATCCGTCCGGACAGGTAGTCGTTCTCGAAGATGAAGGCAGCGGCGGAGGCGATCTCCTCGGGCTTGCCCATCCGGCGCAGCGGGATGCCGGCGGTCATCTTCTCCAGGGCTTCGGGTTTCATGGAGGCCACCATCTCGGTCTCGATGAAGCCGGGCGCAATGCCCATCACCCGGATGCCGTAACGGGCCAGCTCTTTCGCCCACACCGGTACCAGTGCCGACACACCGGCCTTGGCGGAGGAGTAGTTGCTCTGCCCCATGTTGCCGGCGCGGGAAATGGAGGCGATGTTGATGATCACGCCCTTGTCGCCGTTCCGGATCATGTGGGAGGCGGCCTCCCGGCCACAGAGAAAGACGCCGGTCAGGTTGACGTCGATCACCGCCTGCCATTCCGCCAGGGACATGCGCTTGACGATCTCGCCGTCCTTAACCTTGACCATCAGCCCGTCCCGCAGGATGCCGGCGTTGTTGATCAGGCCGTTGAGCTGGCCGAAATCCCGGTTGATGTCGGCGAAGGTCTTCTCCACCTCTTCCTCTTTGGCCACGTTGCAGACGTAGGCCCGGGCTTCCACCCCGGCGGCCTTGCAGGCGGCCACCGCCTGTTCCAGTTTCTCCGGCATCAGGTCGATCAGTGCCAGCCGCGCACCCTTGCCTGCCAGATACTCCGCCATGGCGCGGCCCAGGCCCTGGCCGCCGCCGGTGATTGCGATCACGGAATCTTGAAGTTTCATGTTGTGCCCTAAGTAATGGTTAAGCTGTGTTGCCGTCATCAGAGCCGCGCAGTATACCAGAGTTCCGTTTGCCCCCCAGCCGGCAAGGGGCGTGTCAGGCCTGCTGGTTCGCCATCAGGCAGCATTCAGACAAAGGCAGATGAATGAGCGTTTTCCTTCTTATCTTCGTGATCATGCCCGTGGTCGAGATGACCATCCTGATCAAGGTGGGCACGATCATCGGCGCCCTCAATACGGTCGGGCTGGTCCTGCTGACCGCAGTGATCGGCGCCGCCCTCCTGCGCCAGCAGGGTCTGTCGACGCTCTTGCGGGCCAACCAGCGCCTCAACAGCGGCGAACTGCCGGCCCGGGAAGTGGCCGAGGGCCTGATCCTGGCGGTGGGCGGTGCCCTGCTGCTGACCCCCGGTTTTGTCACCGACACCATCGGTTTTCTCTGTCTCATCCCCGGCAGCCGCCACTGGCTGGCCGGTCAGGCCCTGAAACGCATGGTGGCGTCGTCCCAGAGCCGGGGTTTCTATTTCCGCGCCGGCTCCGGCCCCTTTGCCGACCAGGATCCGTTTGGCGGTCGATCCCGGCGGCCCGGCGGGGATGATGACGTCATCGAAGGGGAGTACGAGGAGGAGCCTGAGGGCCGCTCCCGGGACGGCTCCGACCGCATCGAAAAAAAGTAAAAATTTTTTCGACGCCCCGTTGAAATGCAAAGGGCGGGCCCCACATAGGGAACACAAGTTTGTCGGAGGCGATAAATGGCGGAAAAACAGCCGTTTAACGACTCCGGCGTTCCACGCAACTGTCATTGCCAAACACAGTCTGACTATTGGAGAAATCGAGCAATGAAAATTCGTCCGCTTCACGATCGCGTTGTCGTGCGCCGTAAGGAAGAAGAAGAGAAAACAGCGGGTGGCATCGTGCTGCCGGGTAATGCCAAGGAAAAGCCGTCCCAGGGCGAGGTGATCGCTGTAGGCAATGGCCGCATCCTGGACAATGGCGAAACTCGCGCCCTGGCGGTCAAGGTAGGCGACACCGTGGTATTCGGCCAATACGCCGGCAACACCGTCAAACTGGACGGTGAAGAGCTGCTCATCATGAGCGAGAGCGACATTTACGGCGTGCTGGAGAAGTAATCCGGCGCCTGGCATTCATTCCATCCGATTGTTTGGATTTGAAGACAATTAACGATTGGGTTTCACGAACAGGAAAGAAGAGATATGGCAGCTAAAGACGTCAAATTTGGTGATAGCGCTCGCAAGCGTATGGTCGCTGGTGTCAACGTCCTGGCGGACGCAGTCAAGGTAACCCTGGGCCCGAAAGGCCGCAACGTGGTGCTGGACAAGTCCTTCGGCGCGCCCACCGTGACCAAGGACGGCGTGTCCGTGGCCAAGGAAATCGAGCTGCGTGACAAGTTCGAGAACATGGGCGCCCAGATGGTCAAGGAAGTCGCTTCCCAGACCAACGATACCGCCGGTGACGGTACCACCACCGCAACTGTGCTGGCCCAGGCCATCCTGAACGAGGGCATCAAGGCGGTGACCGCCGGCATGAACCCGATGGACCTGAAGCGCGGCATCGACAAGGGCACCGCGGAAGCCGTCAAGGCGATCCGTGAGATGGCCAAGCCCTGCGACGACAGCCGCAACATCGCCCAGGTTGGCACCATCTCCGCCAACGGTGATGAGACCATCGGCCGGATCATCGCCGATGCCATGGAAAAAGTCGGCAAGGAAGGCGTCATCACCGTCGAGGAAGGCCGTGGCCTGGAAGACGAGCTGGATGTGGTCGAGGGTATGCAGTTCGACCGTGGCTACCTGAGCCCGTACTTCATCAACAACCAGGACAACATGTCCGCCGAACTGGATGACCCCTACATCCTGCTGGTGGACAAGAAAATCTCCAACATCCGCGAACTGCTGCCGGTGCTGGAGAGCGTGGCCAAGGCCGGCAAGCCGCTGCAGATCGTCGCCGAAGACATCGAAGGCGAGGCACTGGCGACCCTGGTGGTCAACAACATGCGCGGCATCGTGAAAGTCGCGGCCGTCAAGGCCCCGGGCTTTGGCGACCGTCGCAAGGAAATGCTGCAGGACATCGCCATCCTGACCGGTGGTACCGTGATTTCCGAGGAAGTGGGTCTGAGCCTGGAGAACACCACTCTGGATGACCTGGGGACCGCCAAGCGCGTTAACCTGACCAAGGAAAACACCACCATTATCGGCGGTGCCGGTGCTGCCGCGGACATCGAAGCCCGCGTTGAGCAGATCCGCAAGCAGATCGAGGACAGCAGCTCCGACTACGACAAGGAGAAGCTGCAGGAGCGGGTTGCCAAGCTGGCTGGCGGTGTTGCCGTCATCAAGGTAGGCGCCGGTTCCGAAGTGGAGATGAAGGAGAAGAAGGCCCGCGTCGAGGACGCCCTGCACTCCACCCGTGCCGCCGTTGAAGAAGGCATCGTACCGGGTGGTGGCGTGACCCTGATCCGTGCCATCGCGGCACTGGCCAAGGCTGACGCCATCAACGAAGAGCAGAAGGCCGGCATCAACATCCTGCGTCGCGCCATGGAAGCTCCCCTGCGCCAGATCGTGTACAACGCAGGCGGCGAGCCTTCCGTTGTGGTTGCCAAGGTCCGTGACGGCGAAGGTGCCTACGGCTACAACGCCGCCACTGAAGAGTACGGCGACATGCTTGAGATGGGTATCCTGGATCCCGCCAAGGTCACCCGCTCTGCGCTGCAGGCAGCCGCTTCCGTAGCCGGTCTGATGATCACCACCGAGGCGATGATCACCGACGAGCCGGAAGACGAGAAGTCCGGCGGCGGCATGCCCGACATGGGTGGAATGGGCGGTATGGGAGGCATGGGCGGCATGATGTAATGCCCCCGGGCCCTCCAGGCAACACGCCCTGAAGACCGAAAAAGCCCCCTGGCTGTGAAGCCAGGGGGCTTTTTTGTTTTTTGTCATGAACTCCCCCGTGGGCTTTGCTAGACTCAGGCTTGCGCTTTTGATGTGAGCCCACCACGCCAGACCCCGTATGACAAAACCCGATCATCCCGCTTTCCTGCGCCCTGCCAAGGTCGTCTGGCTCCTGCTCCTGGGTCTGCTGGTCTATGCCCTGGTGCTGCTGTTTACGGTGCCGGCGGGCTGGCTCTGGCAGCGTTTCTCGCCCCATGTGTCTCTGCCGCCGCAGGTCCAGGTGGGTTCTGTCTCCGGTCAGGTCTGGCAGGGCGCCGCCGCCATCACCGCCTACAATCACCCCCTGCACCTGACCTGGGACCTTCAGATGCCGTCCCTGACCGAGCTGTCTCTGCCGGTGCGCTTTACCGTGAACACCGTATCTTCCGGCCTCCAGGGTGAGGCGGTGCTGGCCTGGCCGGGGCAGGCGCGGCTGAGCGCCGACGGTTCCGTGCGGGTGAGGGAATTCGAGCAGCTGATCCGCCGCAGCGGCGGGGCGCTGCTGGCCGGTGATATTGATGTTGAGAGGCTGAGCGTCGGCTGGGCCGATGGCCGTCTGACCGAGGCCCGCGGCCTGGCCCGCTGGCCCGGCGGCGAGGTGACCTGGCCCATGGGCAACCGCATGGAGAGCGCCAATTTTCCGCCCATGGAGGCGGTGCTCAACGACGCCGATCAGCACCTGTCACTGGCGATCTCCCAGGCCGGCCAGAGCGAACCCGCGGCCCAGGCCGACATCTTTGCCGACGGCATGCTGGAGCTGAAAGTCTACAAGAGGCTGGTGGATCTGGCCGGTCAGAACTGGTCCGCCGCGGCCCGGCCCGGCGATGTCATCTTCCGGGTCAGGCAGCCGTTGCTGCCGGGAGCGGGCTGATGGCGACGGCAAGAATGCCCAGGTTCCAGCGTCCGGCGCGTTGGCTGGCCAACTTACTGCTGGTGGGACTGGTGATCTATTTTTCGGTGGTTCTGGCCCGCATGACCTGGCTGATCGCCTGGCAGGAACGTCCGGTGCCGCCGGTCCAGGCCCAGACCAGCGCTGGTGGGGCCCAATTTACCGGTTCCACCCTGGCGGCCTTCGACCTGTTCGGCGAACCGCCGAGGAACGCGCCGGTGGCAGATGTGATCCGCCGCTCGGCGCCGGAAACCCGGTTGCGGCTGCGGCTCGAGGGGGTGATGGTGTCGGAGCAGCCGGACCTGTCCAGTGCTATAGTTGCAGGAACCGACGGAGTCACGGCACACTACCGCGTCGGCGAGAGCCTGCCGGGCAATGTGGAGCTGGTGGAAGTGGAACCCACCCGTATCCTGATCAAGCGTAACGGCCAGTTCGAGACGCTTACCTTCGAGGAGTCCGTATCCAGCGAGCTGATCACCGAGGAACCGGTGGCCCAGATCTCTTCGGCGGATGAGTTCGTTGCCGAAGCCAGACAGCGCCTGGATGCAGAGGGCGCCCAGGCACTGCAGCCGTTCGGCCTGCAACCGGTGGAAGAGGGCAGTGCCAGCGGTTACGTCTACGACGGTTCCAGCGCCATGCTGAACGCCATAGGCCTGCAGCAGGGCGATGTGATCACGGCCATCAATGGCCATTCCCTGGGTGACCTGACGCAGGACACCCAGTTGCTGGAGTCCTGGCGCTCCCAGGGCCAGCTTGAGATAGAGATAGAACGGGGCGGCGCCCGCTTCACAGTAAGTTATGCCTTACCCCAGTAATATAACAAAGCGACGATCGGGCTTTTCAAACAGGACGCGACCTCTGCATGACATACCCAAAGTTTTTCTTCCTGCGGACCCTGCTGCTTGCCTTACTCTTGCCGTTGGCAGCCATGGCGCAGGAGCCGGAGGGGACCTGGCGGCTTAACCTGAAGGACGCCGACATCCGGGCCTTCGTGACCCAGGTGGCGGATATCACCGGCTACAGCTTCGTGGTGGACCCGCGGGTGAAGGGCAAGGTGACGGTGCTGTCCAGTGCGCCCATGAACAAGGACGAAATCTACGACCTTTTCCTGGCGGTGCTGCAGGTCCACGGCTTTACCGCCATCCCCGGTGAGGAAGTCATCAAGATCGTGCAGCAGGTGGACGCCAAACAGTCCGCCGAATCCCTGGGGCGCTTCACCGAGATACCCTCCGAACAGCTGATTACCCGGGTGATCCAGGTGGATAACGCCAATGCCCTGGAGCTGGTGCCCATTCTGCGCCCCCTGGTGGCCAAGTACGGTCATCTCGCGGGGGTTGCCGCTGCCAATGCACTGATCGTCAGCGATCATGCGTCCAATATCGATCGCATCGAGTCCATCGTGCGGGAGCTGGACAGCCCCTCCAAATACGAGGTGGAGGTCATCCAGCTCCGGGAGGCCTGGGTGGGTGACCTGGTGACCCTGCTCAAGGAGCTGGCCCCGGACGAACTTGGCAAGGGCGCCAACGAGGCCACCCGCAAGTACAGCGTGACCGCCGATGAGCGCAGCAACCGCCTGATCCTGCGGGGCGATGAAACCTTCCGGGAAAAGATGCGCGGCCTGATCCGCAAGCTGGACCAGCCTTCCGCCACCGGCGGCAGCACCCAGGTCATCCGGCTACGCCACGCCGATGCCCAGACCCTGACCGAGATCCTCAAGGGCGTCATGAGCGGTATCGCGCCTCAGGGAGGCGAGGGCGCCGCCGGCCAGAGTGGTCAGCGCGGTGGCTTCTCGGTGTTTGCCGATGAGGGCCTGAATGCCCTGGTGGTGCGTGCCGAGCCCTCGATGATGCAGGAAGTGGAACTGATCGTCGGCCAGCTGGATGTGCGCCGGGCCCAGGTCCTGATCGAAGCCGCCATCGTTGAAATCAGTGACGAACTGGGGGAGGACCTGGGGGTCCAGGTGGCCGTGGGTGACGAATCCGGCAAGTCGACACCGGTAGCCGGGTCCAATTTCGGCAATGTCGGCCGCAGCATCGGGGACGTCATCGGCGCCATCCTGTCGGACCAGATCATTTCGCCCGCCACCGGCGGCCTGACCCTGGGTGCCGGGCAGCGTGATGAGGACGGCATCACCTGGGGCATCCTGCTGCAGGCGCTGTCCACCTCCACCGCCGCGAACCTCCTGTCTACCCCCAGCATCATCACCCTGGACAACCAGGAGTCCGAGATCATCGTCGGCCAGAACGTGCCCTTCCGGACTGGCCAGACCACCAACACCAGTGCCGGCCTCAATAACCCGTTCACCACCATCGAGCGCCGGGATATCGGTTTGACCCTGAAGGTCACCCCCAGCATCAGCGCCGACGGCCTGGTCCGGCTGGTGGTGGAGCAGACCACCGAGAACGTGGCGGAGAGCATCGAGGCGGCCTCGGACATCATCACCAACAAACGGGAGATCAAGACCACCGTGCTGGCGGACGATGGCGAGACCATCGTGCTGGGCGGCCTGATCACCGAGGACTACCGCATCAACCGCAGCCAGGTGCCGCTGCTCGGGGACATTCCCTACCTGGGCCGGCTGTTCTCCTCGGAGTCCGAAACCCGCGTCAAGCGCAACCTGCTGGTGTTCCTGAGACCCACCATCATGCTGGACAAGGGCGACACCGTGGCCGCCACCAACCAGAAGTACAACGGCCTGTGGGAAGTGAACCTGGGTGTGCGGGAAAAGCTGGGCCTCACCGGCGACAAGAACCAGCCGCCCATCGAGACGCTGTTTGACGCCGGCGCGGGGCAGACGCTTCAGGAGTGACGGGGTCAGATGAAGGCTTTCATCTGACCCCATGCTCGACTGTCAGGCCGCTACCGTCAGGGGCGGCAATGGACAGTCCAGCTGGTCCGCCACCAGGCGGATCAGGTCGTATTCCCGGGTGCTCACCTTGCGGTCCGCCAGGATGCAGTGGCCACAGGCATCGATTACCGCCGGCTTGAGCAATGGCGAGAGCTGGTTGAGGCGGGCCAGGGCCTGCTGCAGATCCCTCATGGTCACCTTCGCCGGCGCCTGCAGGTCCATCCGGGTTCCCAGAAACCCCGCCATGGCTTCGCGATAGAGCCGCTTCACCTCCGCCGGCTCATCTGACGAAGCCCGGGCCACCAGGCTGAACAGGCAGGCCAGGTTCTGCTCCACACCCCGGTAGGACCGGAACCTGACCTGCACGGGCCGGGCCGACCCCGGCGCCAGGTGGCGGGCCAGGAAACTGGCCAGGGCGAATTCAAACAGACTCAGGCGGCCGTCCGCTGCGATCAGCCGCTTGAGATGGCCCTGCAGGGCCTCCACCTCCTCCGGATCGAGCTTCCTCAAGGCCGGCATGGCCAGTTCCAGTGCCACGAAGCCCAGCGCCCCCTCGGCGCCCTCCAGGGTCGGCAGCAGCTTGGCCAGCAAGTCCCGCTGCAGTGCCAGCGGGCCCTGGGCGGGCAGCATGGCCAGGCGTTCCTGGCGGACGGCCTCGGATTCCCCCTGTACCAGCAGGGCATAGCACAGCTGTATGGCACCGGCGCGGGTGTAGAGCAGGCTGCGGAAGGTGGCCGGCAACTGGCGGAGCATGTTCTGGGCATAGGCCTCGCCGGCCTCGCTGACGGTACCGGCATGGCGGGACAGCGCTGCGTCGGCGGTGGTTTCGTGGCGCTGGCTGGCCAGAGGCGCGGTGACCGATCGCAGGGTCTCCCGCAAGGGCGTGACGAAGCCGGCGGCTCCGGCCACCGGATCCGGGCGGATGTTGGTTGCCTCGGCCGGGCGGGTATCGCGGAGCCGGCTCTTGAGACGGGCCAGCATGCCTGGCTGGATGGCGTTGATGCGTTCCTCAATCGGCGGGTGGGAGGCCAGCAGCTGGGTGAATTTCATGCGCGCGCTTTCGCCGATGCACATGTGGTTCATGTCGCTGGCGTGGCCGGTATGGTCCAGGTAGCTGCCCTTCAGGCCGATCTTGTACAGTGCGCCGGCGATGCCCTCGGGATTGCGGGTAAACTGCACCGAGGAGGCATCCGCCAGCATCTCCCGCTGGCGCGACACCGCCGCCTGAATCAGCCGCCCGAAGAACACCCCGACATAACCGATCACCAGCAGTGCCAGCCCCGCAATCACGATCAGGCCGTGACCGCGACCGCTGCTGCGTGATGACGAGGACGACCGGAAACGGAAGCTGCGCAGCAGGAAGCTGCCGATCTGGCCGATCATCAGGATGCCCGCCAGCAGGGCAATGAGGCGCACGTTGAGGCGCATGTCGCCATTGAGAATATGGCTGAATTCGTGCCCCACCACACCCTGGAGTTCGTCCCGGCTGAGCTGGGTGAGGGCGCCGTGGGTGACCACCATCACCGCCTCGTTGGGGGTGTAACCGGCGACAAAAGCGTTGATGCCGGTTTCCTGGTCCATCAGGTAGAGCTGGGGCACCGGTACACCGCTGGCAATCGCCATTTCCTCGACAATGTTGCGCAGGCGCTGTTCGTCCGGATCGCTGGAGGAGGGGTCCAGCAGGCGGGCGTTGACCATGCGGGCGACCCGGTCGCCACCCCCGGCCAGGTCAGCCCAGCGCACCAGCGAGCCGACGCCGATCAGCGCCACCACCACGGCGGCCGTGACCAGGCCGTGCTGGCTCAGCAGCCAGGCGTCGAAACTCCAGTGGCTGGTCTGGCTGCGGGTGAGCAAGTAGCCGACCCCACAGACCGCCAGGGTGATCAGTACCACGGCGGTGACAAACAGCAGCACCAGCCAGCCGGTGTTACGACGGGCGCTGGCCTGGCGGTCGAAAAAGCCCTGTACTGCCATGATCAGGGCTCCTAGAAGGCGACTTTCGGGGCCTGGCGGGCCTCCGGGTTCTCCAGCTCAAGCTGGGAGGTGGGTTTGAAGGCGAGAAAGCCGGCCACCAGGTTATTGGGGAACTGCTCGCGGAAGGTGTTGTAGGTCATTACCGTGTCGTTGTAGGCCTGGCGGGCAAAGGCCACCCGGTTCTCTGTGCTCGAGAGCTCTTCCATCAGTTGCTGGACCGTCTCGTTGGCTTTCAGCTCGGGGTAGTTCTCCGCCACCGCATAGAAGTTGGCCAGGGCCCTGGTGAGCATGTTCTCGGCACTGCCGAGTTTCCGGATCTTGCCGCCGTCGGCCGGATCGCGGGCGGCTTCCTTCTGGGCGCTGACCGCGTTGTTGCGGGCCTGCATGACTTCAGTGAGGGTATTGCGCTCGTGGGCCATGTAGGCCTTGGTGGACTCCACCAGGTTGGGGATCAGGTCGTGGCGGCGCTGCAACTGCACATCGATCTGGGCAAAGCTGTTCTTGAACTGGTTCCTCAGGGCCACCAGGCGGTTGTAGATCATCACCACGAAGACCACAACGGCCGCGATCACCACCAGGCCGATCAGGGTAGTCATGTCCATACGAACTCCTTGTTTACAACGGGGAGGGAAGCGGTCAGGTGTTATTCTCGGTCAGTTTGCGATGAAAATCCCCTACAAATGCCTCAAAAAGCTCCGGCAGCAGCGGCCGGCTGAAATAGTAGCCCTGGGCCAGCTGGCAGCCGCGCTGGCGCAGGTAATACTCCTGCTCCTCCGTCTCCACCCCTTCGGCAATGACCGAAAGGTTGAGGCTTTTGCCCAGGTCGATGATGGTGTTGGCAATTCGGGTGTCGTCCTCATTGCTGAGCAGGTCCTGGACGAATTGCTTGTCGATTTTCAGGTGCTGCACCGGCATGCGTTTGAGGTAGGTCAGTGAGGAGTAGCCGGTGCCGAAGTCGTCCACGGCAATGTTGATGCCCTCGGCGCGGAGCTGCCTGAGCTTGGCGATGGCGTCTTCCAGGTTTTCCATGAAGGCGGTCTCGGTGACTTCCAGCTCCAGTCGGCCAGGGGGTATGGCGTGCCGTTTAAGGGTGGCCAGCACGCGGCTGACAATATCCGGCTGCTTGAGCTGCACCGCTGACAGGTTGACCGCGATCCGGATCGGCATGTTGACCCGGGCCCATCGTGCGGCCTGCCAACAGGCCTGGTCCAGCACCCACTCGCCGATCTCGACAATACTGCCATTGAGTTCCGCCAGCGGAATGAACTCGTCCGGTGGCACCAGACCCCGTTCCGGGTGGTTCCAGCGCAGCAGGGCCTCGGCACCGATGATGCGGCGCGACTCCAGGTTGACCTGGGGCTGGTAGACCAGATGGAACTGGTTCCCCGCCAGGGCCATGGAGAGGTCCTTCTCCAGGCGCTTGCGGTCCCGTATCTGCTGATCGACGCTGGCGACGTAGAACTGGAAATAGTTCTGGCTGGCGGCCTTGGCCAGGGTCATGGTCTGCTCGGCGCGCTGGAGCAGCTGGTCGGCATGCTCGGCGTCCGCCGGGAAGAGTGCGATACCGATGGTGGCGGACACGGACACTTCGCGATTGCCCAGTTCGATCGGCCGGGCGATGACCTGCAGCAGCCACTCGGCGGTGGCGGCGGCGTGATAGTCATCTTTCAGGTTCTGCTCCATCACCACAAACTGGTCACTGCCGAGTCGGCCGGCGAACCGGTGGGCACCGCCGTGCTCGCCGGACAGGCGGTCGGCGACCTTCTGCAGTACCTGGTCCCCGGCCTGGTAGCCGAACTGCTCGTTGATGCCCTTGAAGTCGTCGATACCGAAGCAGAACACCGAGATGATCTGGCCGCTGCGGCGGTGCTCCTCAAGCGCTGTGCTCAGCAGGCCCAGGAAGGTCTCACGGCTGGGTAGGCCGGTCAGGTTGTCGTAGCGGGAGAGCCGGGTAGCGCGGTCTTCCGCCTCCCGGTGCTTGGCCTGGTTCTCGGCAATGGCCACCAGCAGGTTGTTGGTGGCATTGACCCATAGACCCAGTTCGTCGCGGTCATGGCCCTTGGGGATCTCCAGCAACCGGTCATCGGGATGGTCCGGATTGACCCGGGCCAGGGAGTTGATGATGCGCAGCAAAGGCCGGGTCAGCAGCAGGTGGTAGACCAGATAGAGCACAAGGCCAAGGATCACGGCCCGGGCAATACCGGAGGTGAAGGTCAGGGTGGCGCGCTCAAGCCACCGGGCGGCAGTAAGGGCGGTGTCGTAATGCACCGTCAGGGTGCCGTAGTTGGTGTCCGGGTTGGCGCGACGGGAGAGGCTGATCTGGTAGATCCGCTCGGCCTGGAAGATGGAGTCTGTCATCGGCCGGTAGGGCGCCTGCCGGAGCGGACGGCTGCTTTCCGCCAGCGGTTCGCCATCCGGATGGGCGATGCGGGCGTAACGGATGGCGTCCTGCTGGAACAGGCCGTCGACCACCTGGCGGGCCAGTTCGGCGTCAATACTGAAGACCGCCTGGGTGGCGGCGTCCCTGACCAGTGCCAGGGTCTGGGTGGCCTGCTGGTCCAGCTCGTCGGAGACCCGCTGGGCGTCCAGGATGATCTGGGTGGTGCTCAACAGGACACCGCTGACCAGCGCAACGGACAGAACCCATCTCAGGATGCGGTAGCCCAGACGATGTCTCAGCTCAAAGCGTGTGTTCATTCGGCCCCGGTTATTATCGTTGTTGCCTGGAATAGTGCCTCTGCCTCCGGGGCAATGTCGTCCCTGGCGACCCGCCCGGTCACGTCTGGCGTATGGGGCGGCGGGTACTGGAATGGCAGATGGGCCATATTCTTCCAGAATAATCCCCGCCGGACCGTTTCAAAATGTTGCCCGCCGGCGCTGCTGCCGGGAAAGCAGCTTATCAGGAGAGCATAGCCGAGATCCGGCGGGCCGGAGCCAAAAAAAACGCCCGCAGGTGCGGGCGTTTTCACAAGCAGTCCGGGCTTACGCCAGGTTCTTGTTCACATAGTCCCAGTTCACCAGCTTCCAGAAGGCTTCCAGATAGTTGGGGCGGGAATTGCGATAGTCGATGTAGTAGGCGTGCTCCCACACATCGGCGGTCAGTACCGGCTTGTCCGCGCCAGTCAGCGGGGTTTCGGCGTTGCTGGTGTTGGTGATGGCAACACTGCCGTCAGGCTTCTTCACCAGCCAGGTCCAGCCTGAGCCGAAGTTGGCCACGGCCTTGTCATTGAACTCCTTCTTGAAGTCCTCGAACGATCCGAAGGCCTTCTCGATGGCGTCCTTGGCGGCACCGGTGGGTTCGCCACCGCCGTTGGGGCTCATGCAGTGCCAGTAGAAGGTGTGGTTCCAGACCTGGGCCGCCTGGTTGAACAGGGTGCCGCTGGAGCTCTTGATGATGTCTTCCAGGGACTTGTTGGCGTGGTCGGTACCCTCGATCAGGCTGTTGAGCTTGGTCACATAGGCATTGTGGTGCTTGCCGTGGTGGTACTCGAGGGTTTCTGCGGAGATGTGTGGTTCCAGTGCGTTCTTTTCGTACGGCAGTGGAGGAAGTTCAAATGCCATGAGGTCGTTCTCCCTGTTTCTCTCAATTGACCACGTTTGACCCCGGCGGGATCGCCCGTGATGGGTTTATTGACTTTTATATGCGAAACAATAACGCAAATGGCTCACCGTTACACGGGGTGGGCCCTTACAGAAGGCCGGCGCTGGCCCTCGGCGTGCGAGCGGGCGCGGCGGAACGGGGGTCCGCCGGCGCGGTCCTGTAAAGATCGGGGCTGGCAGACCGGATTTCAACCCTGGGGACGATTCTGGCCTGACCGCCGGTTCAGCGAGCAGCTCAGGACCGGTGCGCCCGGCAGAAATTCGGCGCAGTTGCGCACCCGCCACACCAGTTCCTGGTAGTCGTCTGCCAGCACGTTGATATGGCCCAGTTTGCGACCCGGTCGCTCGGCCTTGTCGTAGAGGTGAAGGTGGGTATAGGGCAGCTCCAGGACCCGCCGCAGGTCGCCGTGTTCGCCAATGATGTTGACCATGCAGCTCACCCCGCGGGCACTGACATCCCCGAGGGGCTGGCCGGTGATGGCGCGGATGTGGTTCTCGAACTGGCTGGTGGCGGCGCCTTCCATGGTCCAGTGGCCGGAGTTGTGGACCCGGGGGGCCATCTCGTTGGCCACCAGGCCGGTGTCGGTCTCGAACAGCTCCAGGGCCATTACGCCCACATAGCCGAGCTCGTTCATGACGGTACGGATGTAGCCCTCGGCACTGCTGCGGATCTCCGGATCGAGCTCCGGTGCCGGCGCGATGGAGTAGCGCAGGATGCCCTGATGGTGCACGTTCTCTGCCATGGGGTAGATGGCCAGCTCACCGTCCTCGCCCCGCACTGCAATAATGGACACCTCGCGGCGGAAATCCACGAACTTTTCCACCATCACCCGTTTGTGGCCGATGGCCGCCCAGGCTTCAGCGGCCTGTTCGGGCGACTGCAGCACCGCCTGGCCCTTGCCGTCATAGCCCTCGGTATTGGACTTGGCCACCACCGGGCAACCCAGCTCCTCGGCGACCCTCTGCAGCTCGGCCGCGCTTTCGGCCATGCGCCATTCCGGCGTGGGAATACCCAGGTCGCCGAACAGGGTTTTCTCCGCCTCCCGGTTCTGGCATACCTGCAGCGAACGTGGCGTGGGATGCACCGGCACCGTCCTGGCAATGATCTCGGCCACTTCCACCGGCAGGTGCTCGAATTCGTAGGTGACCCGGTCCACCCGGCTCAGGAAATCGGCAAGGTGCTCACCGTCCCGGTCGATGATGATCTCCCCCAGTCCCACGCTGGGGTGGCCGGAGAGGTCATAGAACACGAAGGTGTTGGCCAGGGGGTAGCCTGCCAGGGCAAGCATGCGCCCGAGCTGGCCGGCGCCAAGTACGCCGATTCTCATAGGGATACTCCGGATGTTGGCGTTGCTGGCGTGGCTGGCAGTCCCATGACTCTTACCTCGGTTCGAAGCTTGCTGTGAGTATAAACCGGCAGCCGGTCCGACTGAACCGGGCTCAGCCCTGACGCGGGTCCGGGTTGTCCAGTACGCTCTGGGTCTGGCTGGCGCGGAAGGCATCCACGGCGCCGCGCACGGTGTCGTCGAAGGTGCCGATGATCTGGGCCGCCAGCAGACCGGCATTGGTGGCGCCGGCGCGACCGATGGCCAGGGTGCCCACGGCGATGCCACCGGGCATCTGGGCGATGGACAGCAGCGAGTCCAGGCCGTTCAGGGCTTTGGACTGGACCGGTACCCCCAGTACCGGCAGCGAGGTCTGGGACGCCACCATCCCCGGCAGGTGGGCAGCGCCACCGGCGCCGGCAATAATCACCTTCAGGCCCCGATCCGCCGCGGTCTTGGCGTAGTCGAACAGCAGGTCCGGCGTGCGATGGGCGGACACCACGCGGGTTTCATAGGCCACGCCGAGCTTGTCGAGCATCTCGGCGGCATGCTCCATGGTCGGCCAATCCGATTTGGAGCCCATAATAAGGCCAACAAGCGGCTGCATAGATCAGGTCCTGAGCGTCTTCGGGAAAGCCGGACATTGTATGGACTGGCCGGGATCCATGCAAATGGCACGATGGCTGGTGGCGGGGGCCGGCGCAGTTTCTACCCGCCATTTGGTGGCTTGCCGGCAAGGCGGTATTATCAGCCACTTATGTCTGCTGTAGCGTCACCAACCCAGAGGTAACTATGGAACCCATTCGTCCCGACGACGATGAGCTCAGAGCCGAACCCCGCAAGACGGCTCCGCAACGGCCCGAAGCCGAGAAACCACAGCCACCCGCGGGCCGCCCCGCCCCCGGTGCCGACAAGCCCCGTGGCGGTGGCGGGCGAGGCAATGGCCTGCTGGTCTTGCTGCTTGTGGTCGTGGCGCTGGCGGCTGCGGCTGGTTGGTACCAGCAGCAGCAACGCATCGAGGCCATGAGCGCCCAGCTGGAGGAGGCCGATTACTGGGCCCGGCAGAGCAAGCTGGCGCTGGCAAGATTCGAGGGCGAGTTGTCCGAGACCGGCGAAACCCTTGAGGAGCGCGGCACCAGCATCGAGCAGCGGTTGCAGGACCAGAGGGCGCTGATCGAGACCGCCAACAGCGAAATCCGCAAACTCTGGGTGCTGGCCAACGAGCGCAATCGCGCTCAGCTGGAAGCCCAGGGCAAGGCCATCGAAACGCTGACCGGGAAGGTCGACGGCAACAGCACTGCGATCGATTCCCTCCAGACTGGCCTGGCCGAGGCCAGGAGCCAGCTTGCCAGCCTGACCGAAAACACGGCCGCCCAGGGCCGCCGGCTGGACGCCCAGGCCGCCCTGGACAGCGAGCTGCAGGCTTCGGTGGACGCACTTCGCAAAGAGCTGAATGGGGTCAATGCCCGGGTTGAGCAGCAGCTGCAGCGGTTCGTTCAGGAGCAGAAACTGGCCGCCGGCGGTCTGGAGGGCCGGGTGAGCGCGCTGGAGAAGGATCTTGCCGAGCTGGAGCGTGCCCAGGCCCGCATCAGCCAGACCGAGGCGCGTCTTGCCGAAGTGGAGAACGCGATCGATTCCATCGATGCGGCCCGGGCCCAGCTGACCGCCCGCCTGGTGCGCCTGTCCGAGCAGGTGGACCAGCTCAGCAAGACACCCTGAAGCCGGGTTTTTAGCTGAGCGGGGCCGGTGAAGACGCCGGCTCCGCTCCCTGTAACGCTTTGTATCCAGCCCTTGCGTTAGCTCTCATTTCGGCCTCGCGGCAGTTGCTATCATCGGTCCCCAGATACCGACCGAAGAGATGCGCCGCCGATGATCCCACGCCTATACCCCGCCGCTCCCCGCTGGTCCCTGGTCCTGACTGTGCTGGCCCTGGGGCTGCTGTCCGGCTGTACCGTCTACCAGTCCATTGGCAAGAGCACCGGGGGCTTCCTGCATCCGGTGTCCGGCCCGGATTTCGTGCATATTGCCAACGACCAGTGGAGCCGGGACAACGCCCTGATCTATTTCTACCGCCCCCATTCCCAGTGGGCGGCGGATGAGATCGAGTCCCCCAGCGTCTACGTGGACGACCACCACTACTTCAACTTCCGTAACGACAGCTATACCTGGCTGGAAGTGGCCCCGGGCGAGCGTCACATCGCCATGCGCCGGCCCTTGCTGGGACTGGAGGGCCTCAACAGCTTCAGCCTGAGTCTGATCGCCGATGCCACCCTGACGGTGGAGCCGGGGCAGATCTACTATCTGCGCTACAGCGAAGTGTCCACGCCGGAAACGCCCCATCCCGCCCTGGACCCGGAGCATCCGCTGGCTCAGGGCGACCTGCGTCTGGTGACCCGGGAGGTGGCCATGGGACCGGACGAAATCATGTCCACCCGCTTTCTGAACAGTGACATGCTGGCGCCCAACCATGCCGCCACCTCCCTTGTGGAGGTGAACCAGGACGATGACTACGAGCGCGACATGGCCGCCCTGGAAGAGGCCCGTGAAGAGGAAATCGAGCGTCTGAAGGCATCGGGCCAATACCGGGAAGCACCCTGGTACTGGCCGTTCGGCGGTGGCCCCACGGTGCCGCTGGAATCCGACCGCAAGATCCGTGAGCGCGAGCAGGCTTACTCACGGCTGGAGAAAGAGCGGGAAGCGGCCGAGGGCGATGGCTGGTGGATCTTCTGATCTCCGCCCGGCCCCCAGGCGCGACGGCACGATTGGCCGAAAAAACCGCCTCTCCGGCAGCCTGCACAATTGTCTGACAGGCACCTCAAGACTAGACTTGTCTCACATCCTGTGGAAGAGGTTGTCGGTTATGTCTTTGAGGCAGTCAGTAGGCCAGCGTCTGGCCCATCTTGCCGACGAGTGGGGCCCGCGGTTGCGCCGGGCCGTGGAAGAAGGCGTGAGCCAGGCCAGGGAGCGGCTTGACCGGCTGAACTGCTCGCTGGCGGATAAGGCCCTGCCGGAGGATCGCAAGACCCGGATCGGCCGGCTCGAGCTGGAGCGCAAGGCGAAGTTGGCGGGGCAGGGCAAGCGGGCGAAGAAGGCTCCGAAGTCACCGGCAAAAGCCGGAGCCCGCAAGCAGAAGGCCTGAACTTTCCGGGTCCGGAAACGGCAGCTGGAAAAATCTCGGAAAAGATTTGACAGTGCCATCCAAATGCTTAAAATGCGCCTCTCACTTGGTTGAGATGGCAACGCCAAATCAAGCAGGTAGCCGAAAAAATGGGTGGTTAGCTCAGCTGGGAGAGCATCGCCCTTACAAGGCGAGGGTCACTGGTTCGATCCCAGTACCACCCACCATTTTTCGGTAGCTCCGGTTTCCCAAACCGGGTGCAGGTTCTGGCGGCAGCAGCTCGCCGGAACACAGTGGAGCGGTAGTTCAGTTGGTTAGAATACCGGCCTGTCACGCCGGGGGTCGCGGGTTCGAGTCCCGTCCGCTCCGCCATCTATTACGCTAGTAGCGAATTCCCGGGTGGTTAGCTCAGCTGGGAGAGCATCGCCCTTACAAGGCGAGGGTCACTGGTTCGATCCCAGTACCACCCACCATTTTTCCTCTTCATTTCCGATTCGACGCCAACCGCTCCTGCGGTGATTTGTCGTGTCTGGCGTTTGGCTAATTCCCCTCTCCCCTTGTGGGAGAGGGCCAGGGAGAGGGGTAGGCGCCACAGGCGCCCAAAGCGAAAACCTAGCGCCCAATCAGCGACTGCCCGCACACCCGCACGGTATTGCCGTTCACACCGGTGGAGGCAGGGCTGCAGTACCAGGCGATGGTTTCCGCCACGTCCACCGGCAGGCCGCCCTGGGACAGGCTGTTCATGCGCCGGCCGGCCTCACGGATGGTCAGCGGCATGGCGGCGGTCATCTGGGTCTCGATAAAGCCCGGCGCCACGGCGTTGATGGTCATGCCGTTCTTCAGCTGGGGCGCCAGCGCCTCCACGTAGCCGATCACGCCGCACTTGGAGGTGGCGTAGTTGGTCTGGCCAAAGTTGCCGGCAATGCCGCTGATGGAGGACACGCAGACAATCCGGCTGTTCTCCCGAAGCAGCTCCCGCTCCAGCAGGGCGTCGTTGATCAGCTCCTCGGCGGTAAGGTTGACCGCAATCGCCATGTCCCAGAAATGCTCAGGCATGTTGCCCAGGGTCTTGTCCCGGGTGATACCGGCGTTGTGGATGATCATGTCCAGGCCGTCGTAGCCCTTCTCGACAAAGTCGGCGATGGTCTTGGGTGCCTTGTCATCGGTAATGTCACAGGCAAGGGCCTCACCGCCGATGCGCTTGGCCACCTTTTCCAGGTCCTCCTTGGCGGCGGGGATGTCCAGCGCGATCACGGTGGCGCCGTCCCGCGCCAGCACTTCGGCAATGGACTCGCCAATGCCTCTGGAGGCGCCAGTCACCAGAGCAACCTTGCCGTCCAGCGGCCTGGCCTGATTGTCCACGGTCACGGTGCCGGCGCTCTTGCCGATGCGGACGCACTGGCCGGACACGTAGGCCGAACGAGACGACAGGAAAAAGCGCACGGTGGAGTCCAGTTGCCGGGCGGCGGTGCTGGCCATCCAGATCAGGTTGGCGGTGGCGCCCTTCTTGCCGATCTCCTTGGCCACACTGCGAACGAAACCTTCCAGTGCCCGTTGCGAGGCGGCCTGGGCCGGCTTCCGGCAGTTGCCGGGATCCAGTCCGATCACCAGCACCCGCCCGTTACGGCCCAGCTTGCGGATGGTTGGGTGGAAGAAGTCGTAAAGTGCCCGCAACTCCCTGGTGTCCTTGATGCCGGTGGCGTCGAACACCAGCGCTTCAAAGCTCTGGCTGATCTCTGCGGTCAGGTCCACAGGCCTGCTTTGCTGGCCGGCGCCAGCGGAGTCCACCAGGGTCTCGACACTGTCGGCGTGATGCAGGCTGGCGTCGGTGCCGGCCAGCAGGCTGCCGACTTCCTTCACAGCCTTACCGCCGTTTGCCGCCCCCAACAGGACATCGCCGGTGGGCAGGGATTCGCCGGGTCCATCCTGGCGCCGGAGGGGGACCGGGGAGGGCAGGCCCAGGGACTGGGCGGCGGTCTTGCCGAAGGGGGTGTTGACGAACTTGAGGTAGAGATCGGACATGGTAGGTTCCTTATGCTTCCTTGGCCAGTGAGGCGCGATCAACGATGTGGACTGGCAACCATGTTAGGGTAAACGTCTGAATTTGGATTGACTGCACCCAGTATGGCCGGTGTCAGGGATGCCAATGAGTGACCGCGACTGGGCGTTAGACTGCAAAGCTTCAAGATATCGATTCCGCCCGCAGGCGCACCACGACAACTGAACAGGACGACATTATGGCACAGACCAAAAGCAGCACCCCCAGCAAGACACCGGCGAGCGCACCGGCCATCCGTCGGGTTGCGATCATTGGCGGCAATCGCATTCCTTTCGCCCGCTCCAACACCGTCTACAGCAAGATCAGCAACCAGGAGTTGCTGACCGCCGCCCTGCGCGGCCTGGTGGATCGTTTCAAGCTCCAGGACAAGCGCCTGGGCGAAGTGGTGGCCGGTGCGGTGATCAAGCACTCCCGAGACTTCAACCTGACCCGTGAATCGGTGCTCAGCGCCGGCCTGGCGCCGGAAACACCCGCCTACGACATCCAGCAGGCCTGCGGCACCGGTCTGGAGGCGGCCATCCTGGTGGCCAACAAGATCGCCCTGGGGCAGATCGATGTGGGTATCGCCGGTGGCACCGACACCACCTCAGACGCCCCCATCGGTGTCGGCGAGGGTCTGCGGGAAATCCTGCTGGACCTGAACCGCGCCAAGACCGCCGGCGAGCGCCTCAAGGCCATAAGCCGTTTCCGCCCCAAGCACCTGGTACCCAGCATTCCCGAGAACAGCGAGCCTCGTACCGGCATGTCCATGGGCGAGCACTGCCAGGTGACCGCCCATGAGTGGAGTATTCCCCGGGAGGACCAGGACAAGCTGGCGCTGGAGAGCCACAAGAAACTGGCTGCCGCGTACGAGGAAGGGTTTTTCGAGGACCTGATGACCCCCCTGGCGGGACTGGACCGGGACAACATCCTGCGGTCGGACACCACGCTGGAGAAGCTGGCCTCCCTCAAGCCCGTATTCGATCGTGAGCGGGGCACCATGACCGCTGCCAACAGCACCGCCCTGACCGACGGTGCCTCCTGCGTGCTGCTGGCCAGCGAAGACTGGGCCCGGGAGCACAAGCTGGAGGTTCAGGCCTACCTGACTTTCGTGGAGGTCGCGGCGGTGGACTTCGTCGACAAGAAGGAGGGCCTGCTCATGGCCCCAGCCTACGCCGTGCCCCGTCTGCTCGAAAAGGCCGGCCTCAGCCTCCAGGATTTCGACTTCTACGAGATCCACGAAGCCTTCGCCGCCCAGGTGCTGTCCACCCTCAAGGCCTGGGAGGACCCCCGTTTCTGCAAGGAGCGGCTGGGCCTTGACAAACCCCTCGGCAGCATCGACCGGGACAAGATGAACCTCAAGGGCAGCAGTCTGGCCACGGGGCACCCCTTCGCCGCCACCGGCGGTCGCATCATCGCCACCCTGGCCAAGCAACTGGCCCAGAAGGGCAGTGGCCGTGGTCTCATCTCCATCTGCGCCGCCGGCGGCCAGGGGGTTACCGCGATCCTGGAGCGTTGATTCCGAAAAGACGCTGAGTTGCCGTTGACTTGTACGGCATGGACTCGTAACATGCCGTTCCTCGTCGACAGGTGCCAAGTACCGACGGCGACAACAGTTTTATTGCGGGGTGGAGCAGTCTGGTAGCTCGTCGGGCTCCCCAACTTGCAAAAAGCCGAAGGGAGTTCTCAACCTTCGGGTTCTGAGCCGACCCATCAGGGAAGCTCAGAGTTAGATGTGAGCACAAAGTTTTATTGCGGGGTGGAGCAGTCTGGTAGCTCGTCGGGCTCATAACCCGAAGGTCGTAGGTTCGAATCCTGCCCCCGCTACCATCTTTGAAAGGCCAGTCTTCGGACTGGCCTTTTTTATTGCGCGCCCCACAAGCCCCGGCCATTGCGCAGGCCTGAAAGGCCCTCAAAGCCTGGTCAAATGATTACGATTTCTCCATTCCTCAAACTATCATGAACAGGATGTCACATTTTCTTGTGCCATTTTCTCATTAGCTTTCCGCTTTCACTCCCGCCAGTTATATAAAAATGTTGATTTCATTTCTTGTAAAAAAGCGGCGCCAGCCGTCATTCATCAATGGTTTAGGCAACTTGCTGTGACAAAAAATTGACAAATCTGTAATCGAAAAAAAGACGTACCGCACGCACACTGCCCAGCTGATTTCATAAGATTTCACAAAGTCGTCGGAAAAATGGTGCGGAAGTATGCTGAAGTGCGTCAATAAATCATTTTCCAGGATTTTTACAGTATTTGGCTTGGTGCTTGTTCTTGCGGGTTGCGGCGGATCCGGTGGTGATACCGCCAGCACCGGTACGGCCTCCACAGGCCTGGCCAAAACCGCTTCCCTGAGCTGGAACGCGCCGGCCACGCGGGTCAATGGCGAGGGCCTGGCAATGGGAGAGCTGCAGGGCTACGTCATTCTTTATGGCCAGAACGCAAACAACCTGGACCGTCGCATAGAGATCAATGAAGCCAGCACCATGGATTACACGGTCGCCAATCTGAGTAACGGCCGCTGGTACTTTGCCATCCAGGTCGTGGACGTGGACGGCCTGGTGAGCGCGCCGTCCGAGATTGTCAGCAAGACCATCTGACCGGGTGGCCGTCAGTGCCTTCCGAACGGCGATCGCGGGGCTGCCACCGGCAGCTTCAGGGTAAAGGTGGAGCCTGCACCTTCCTCGGACTCCACCTTGATTTCGCCCCGATGCTTCTCCACCACGACGTTGACAAATGACAGTCCCAGTCCGGCGCCGTGATTGCCCGACAGTTCGCTGCTTTTCTGGCGGCGATAACGGTCGAACAGGTACGGCAGTTCGTCGGGCGCTATGCCCACCCCCTCGTCACTCACCGTCAGGCAGGCCTGGTGGCCGGCCTCGAAAACCTGGATGGTGACGGTGGAGCCGCTGTCGCTGTATTGCACCGCGTTGGTGAGCAGGTTGATCACCGCCCGCTCCAGCAGCTCGGCGTTGCCGCTGAGCCAGATATCCTCATTGCCCAACAGCTGCAGGCGAATGCCTTTCTCCGCCGCCTGCTCGCTGACGCTGTCGCGGGCATTCTCGACAATGGCGAGAAATTCGCACTCATAGAACCGGGTTTCGGTGAGCTGTTCGGCCCGCGCCAGCTGCACGAACTCCTCCGCCAGCTGGTAACTGCGCCGGGCCAGGCGGCCAAGCTGGTCCAGCTGGCCCGCCTCGATGGCCTGGGGACTGCGTTTGAGCTGCTCGATCAACGCCAGCTGGGACACCAGCGGCGAACGCACGTCGTGGGAGATGAAGTCGATGGCCTCGCGATGCTGGCGTTGCTGGGCCCGCAACTCGGAAATATCGGCGATATTGGCAATGATGCCGCTCTGGTGACTGTCCGGCAGGTCGAAGGGCGCGAAGTGAATCAGGAAATCCTTGCCCCGCACCCGCAAATCCACCGTGCGGCTTTGCTGCAGGGTCAGCGTCTCGGACACCGTCTTGTGCCAGGGTGGCGTCTCCCGGGGGTCATGGCCCTGCAGCAGGCGGGTCAGTGACATGCCGATGAGACTCGGGCGGGGCTCGCCGAACCATTCCTCGATATGACCGTTTGTGAACTGGATGATGGCCAGGGCATCCGCCACGATGATGCCGTCCGGCATGCGCTCGAAGCTGCGGCTGATGAAAGCCTGCATGCTGTTGAGGCGCTCGGTGGCCTGCCGCACCCGCTCGATACGGCCGGAAATGTTCTCCCGGATCTGGTGTGGCCGCAGGGCGGCCCGGCGGTTGGCCAGGGCAAGGCGCTCCAGGTAGCGCTGGCTGGCTTCCCGGGTGAGGGAGTGGGGCAGCAGCAGGCCCAGGTCGTAACTCTTGCTGCCTCGCTGCAGTCGGATCCAGCTCTGGTTGTTGAGGTGGACCCATCGGCCCGGCACCGGCAGGCTGGGGCGGTCCTGCGCTGTCAGGTTGTCACAGCTCAGGACGTCGTCGCCGTCGGACAACCACCAGCCCCGGGCCTGCAGCAGGTGCCGGAGGTGCTCCAGCAGCTGTGCCGGGTGCCGGCTGGCGGGTTCTGACAGGTTGAGCTGCCGGCCCCGGCCAAGGGCGTCCAATTGCCGGTTGAGAAACTGGTTGGTCATGGACAGCCGCCGGGCGCTCCAGACCGGGAAGGCAAGCACCGGCATCAGCAACGCCATGGCCACCGGCACATGGACACCCCCGAACAGCAGTGCGGCCGCCATTGCCAGCATCAGGGCCGCAGCCAGCCCCAAGCAGACCGACAGGGTCTTGGAGGGCCGCAGCCGGGGCAGGCTGATCGACAGCAGCAACAGGACCAGGGCCGGCAGCCACCAGCGGATGCTGCCCTCCAGCCGGTGGATCAGGGCGTCGGTCTTCAGGGCAGAGTAGGCGCTGGCGTGGAATTCGACCCCCGACATGGGGTCGGCGTGGCCGGAGAATGGGGTTGGCAGCACGTCACCAAAGCCGGCCGCCGTGGCACCGACGAACACGGTCTTGCCGGCAAAACGCTCGGGCCGGGGCGGGTTGTTCAGTACCTCGACATAGGATTCGGTGGGCAGTGTACCGGCACGACCGGCCAGCGGTACGGCAACAAAGTCCCGGCGTACGTTGATGAACGGCGCCGCCTCCTCGGCCGGCTCGGCACCGGTCGGGGTGGCGATGCTGTTGAGCTGGTGGGCCGCCAGGCCCAGGCTGGGCCAGAGCCGGTCGCTGAGGCCGTTGTAAAGGTACAGGCCCCGGGCCAGGCCGTCGGTATCCAGTTCCACATGGGCGTGGCCCAGGGCGGCGGCGGCCTCGGTTAGTGGCCGGGCGGGCAGGACGTCGGTGATCAGCCGGTTGCTGGCCGGTGGCGCCAGGTGCAGCGCCAGCACCACCCGCTGATGCTCGGCCATGGCGGCGGCAAAGGCGTGGTCTTCAGGGCTGGGCTCCGGGAAGAGCACGTCGAACACAATGGTGCGGGCACCGGCCTGGTCCAGTTTGCGGACCAGCTCGCCGTGGACACTGCGGGGCCAGGGCCAGCGACCGATCTGCTCGAGGCTCTGCTCGTCGATACCGACAATCACCAGGTCGTCCGCCGCGGCCGCCGGGTAAGCGGTGATCAGGGCGTCATAGAGCCAGCGGTCGAGCCGCTCGGGAGCTTCGGTCTGGTTGATCAGCAGCAGTGCCGCAATGAGGGGCAGGGCCAGAGTCCAGGATATGTATTGAGAGAACAGCCAATCCCGTTTCATGGGCCCCGTGTCACTTTGGAAAGATTTCGAGGATCACTCGATAAACAGCTCCCGTCCCGGCCCCCAGCGGCTCGCCAAAGGCCCTTCGGACAACGCCTTCAAGCGTACAAAATACCGCCTACCCGGAATCAGGCGCAAGGCTGCGGTAGTATCTCCGACCGTCGCTTCCTTCACAATGTTGCGGAAAGAAGGGTCCTCCGCCAGCTGAAGCAGGTAGTTGTTGGCGGTGTCCACCCGCTGCCAGAAGATGCGGACCTGGCTGTCGATGTAATTGATGTTGATAATCCGGGCCGGGGGCAGCGTGCCGTTCACCACTACCGCGCGGGGTTCAGTGCTGGCCACCGAGTTACCACCCGCTTCGGTCACCACCCGCCAGTAATACTGACCGGGGCTGAGGGGGCGGGAGGGCAGGGCGCTGGTGTCCTCGGCCCATTCGCTGCTGGCCACCAGGGTGCCGAAATCCTCGCGCTCGGACACCTCCAGACGGGCCACCTCGTTGCTGCTGCGCAATTCCCAGCGGAACTCCGGCATGTCGTCGTCGACGGTGGCGCCGGGGGCCGGCGAGACCAGTTCGGCGGCCATGGCCTGGAGTGCAACATCGATCTCCTGTTCCGAGGCCAGGCCCGGCACACCGCTACCGGTCAGAGCCGACACCTGAACCCGGTAGCGGCCGTTATCCAGCTGCCCCAGGTCCATCGAGGTGTCCTGGGTGCGTCGGCTCAGCACCGGGTGCCCGGTTTCGGCGTCAAACACCTCCAGCTGGTGGGCCGGCGCGCCATCGTCGGCCCAGGCCAGCGTTACCGGCAGCCGGGTGAGCTGGTCCGGCAGGGGCTGGGTCTGTGGTGCCGGCGGCAGGCGGCGGATATCCAGGAGCCTGGGCGTGCGCGCGTCTACAGTGGCACTGTAGCCGGCAGGAATCGGCTGGCTCCTGCCGATCGGGCCGAAGGCTACCGTGCCCTCGGTGACCCGCAACCGGCTGACACCGCTGGTGCTTTCCAGAGAGAAACGGGTGCCCCGCACGGCGGAAACGGCGGAGGGGGTTTCGATCTCGAAGCGGGCGCCGCCCTCTACCAGCGGCTCCACCTCGGTGCTGACCTGGCCCCGCTCCAGCCGCAGCCGGGTGTCCACCATGCCGCTGCGGCCATACTGGGTGAGCCGGTTCAAGATCAGGTGACTGTTGGGGTGAACCCGCACGGTGGAGCCGTCCGCCAAGCGCAGCGTGGCGTTGCCGCTCTGGGTAACCACCTCATCGCCGGCCCGCAGCAGGGCGCTGGCCTCAAGTGGCAGGGTCTGGCCATTACCGCCAAGGCGGATGTAACCCTGGCCCGAGGCGGCCACCAGGGTGGCTGGCTCCGGCTGGCGCTTGAGCCAGAGCAGGGGGATGCGGATCCGGTCGCCACCTTTGAGCAGGGCGGGGTTGCCAATGCGGTTGTACTGGGCCAGTTGCTGGCTGGTGTACTGGGGCGACAGCAGGTCCGATGCCACCTGCGACAGCGATTCGCCCGCCTGCAGGCTGTAGCGCCACTCCGGGCGGTCGTCGCCCATCGGCGCAGCGTAGCCGGCATGGGACCCGGTGGTGACCGGAAGTTCCGCCCGTGCACCGGTACACACCAGAAAGACTGCCAGCAGGGTCGGCAGGACCCTGTTGATGCCCGCTGCGATCATGCCGTCATGCATCCAGGGCCTGGGGCTCGTCGGTCTCTGGCGCGCCAGCGGGCGCCACGGCCATGGCCTCCAGGCGGTAGCCGCGCTGGTAGATGGTCTTGATGCGGAAGCCGTTCTCCGGGTTCAGGCCCAGGCGGCGTCGCAGCCGGCTCATGTGGGTGTCCACGGTGCGGGTGTTGATGTCGCGGCTGACGCCCCAGACCCGCTCCAGCAATACATCCCGGGTCAGCAGCCGGCCCTGGTTCTTGAACAGGAACAGGGTCAGGTCGAAATCCTTGTCAGTCAGGGTCAGGGCGTCCCCGTGCAGGGTAATGATGCGGCTGCGGGTGTCGATGCGGAAGGGGCCATAGGCCAGGATTTCCTTGTCCGCATCCGGGTTGGTGCGGCGGGCGAGGGCGTTGATGCGGGCCATCAGCTCCGCCGGCCGGGCCGGCTTTGAGAGGTAATCGTCAGCGCCGGCGTCCAGGGCCTGGACGATGTCCTGCTCGCCATCCCGCTGGGTCAGAAATACCACCGGGATGGGCCAGTCCAGTTGCGCCCGTATCTGGCGCAGGACGTCCACGCCGGTCATGTCGGGGATCTGCCAGTCCAGGACCAGCAGGTCGTAGCTGCGGTGCTGAACCGCGCTCAGGAACGACTGGCCGGTGCCGAAGGCATCACAGTGATGGCCTTTTTCCGCCAAAATCGACTGGATATGCTGGGCCTGTTCCGCTTCGTCTTCCAGCAACGCAATTCGCATGAAGCTACTCCCACTCCCAAGATAACCCGACACAAAGCGACGGCAAGTCTATTGATACGGATCCTATTCTGCCAAATCCCGGGGCCCGGGTCCGTGTCATTCTGTAGATTTGCGTAACAACGGGGCCTGCCCGGGATCGTTGGGCAGCGCCGGTTTGCCGTCCAGGTCGTCTACTGTTTGTCGGCAACCGGGGTAATTGCTGCAGCCCCAGAACCAACCTTTTTTGCCCTGCCGGCGCACCAGGGGTGAAAAACACTTGGGGCAGGGTATTGGTTTCTGGCCGGTACCGTCGTTCGGCATAGAGTTTTCCAGGGGCCGGGTTCCCTTGCAGGCCGGGAAGCGTGTACAGGCGTGGAATTCGCCGAACTTGCCGCTGCGTTTACGCATGGGGGCCCGGCATTTGGGGCAGTGGATGCCTTCGGCAACCGGCGCTTGCCCGGCCGTCGCCGCCGGCGTTGCACCCGGGTGAGTCGTGGTCCCCGCCTGCTGGATGAAGGCCCGGATCTGCTCCTTCAGCGCAGCGATGAAGGCTCTGGGATCGCCCTCGCCCTGGCGGATCTGTTCCAGGGTGGCCTCCCAGCGGGCGGTCATGTCCGGTCGGCTGATGGCCGCCGGCAGGGCGCCGATCAGGGCCTGACCCTTGGCGGTGGATTTGATGAAGCGGCCCTCCCGGTTCAGGTAGTCCCGCCGGAACAGGGTCTCGATGATGCTGGCCCGGGTGGCCTCGGTGCCCAGGCCATCGGTTTCCCGCAGGGTCTTGCGCAGCTCTTTGTCGCTGACGAAACGGGCGATGTGGGTCATGGCCGAAAGCAGGGTGGCGTCGGTGAAATGCTGGGGCGGCTGGGTCTGGCGCTCGGTGACTTCGCTGCGCTCACAGAGCACCGGCTCGTCCTTGTCCAGTCTGGGCAGTGGGGTGCGCTCGGCGTTGACCGCGGCCTCCCGTTGCCGGAGCTCCAGGCTCTTCCAGCCGGCACTGAAGACGGCCGTTTCCGACGCCCGGAAAGCGTGCTGGCCAATACGGATCTCGAGCCGGCCCTCCAGGTGGATGGCGTCAGGGTGAAACTGCATGAGGTAATAGCGGGCCACCAGTTCGTAGATTTTCGCCTCGGTAGGGCTTAGGCGGGCCGGGGCCAGGCTGCGGGCCGTGGGAATGATGCCGTGGTGGGCATCCACCCTGGCGTCATTCCAGGCCGCCGAGCGCAAGCTGAGGTCAGCGCTGCCGGCGGCCCCCTCCAGTTCCGGGGCCACCCGGGTGATGGCGTTCACCACACCCTGGCGCTGCTCGAAATGACCTTCCGGCAGGTAACGGCAGTCCGAGCGCGGGTAGGTGATCAGCTGGTGCTTTTCGTACAGGCTCTGGGCCGTGTCCAGCACGTCCTTGGCGGCCATCTGGAACAGTCGCCCGGCCTCGATCTGCAGCACCGAGAGTGACAGCGGCAGCGGTGGTGGCTCCTTGCGGTCACGGAAGCGGGATTGGGTGACGGTGCCCGGGCGGCCTTCGATGTCGGCGGCGATGCGCGTTGCCACCTCCTGGTCCAGCAGGCGGTCGTCCTCGTCCAGGTAATCCCGATAGGCCTCGTCCACCAGCCAGCGGGCGACGAAGGGTGTGTCGTCTTCGGCTTCGGTGGCGCGGCAATGGGCCTGGATCCGGAAGAAGGGCCGGGGCTCGAAGTGGGCAATGGTCTGATCCCGCTGAACCACCAGCCCCAGCACCGGTGTCTGGACCCGCCCGACCGAATACACCCCCTGTTCGCCCTGCTGCCGGTAATTGAGGGTGTAAAGCCGGGTCAGGTTGATGCCGTACAGCCAGTCGGCGCGCTGGCGGGCGAGGGCGGAATGGGACAGCCGGCGGAAAAGACGGTTGTCCTCGGGCCGGCTGATGGCGCGGGCGACGGCCTGGGGCGTGAGGTCGTTGATCAGCACCCGCTCCACCGGGCAGGTGGCGCCGACATATCGGATGACTTCGTCCACCAGCAGTTGGCCTTCCCGGTCGGGGTCGCCGGCGTGCACGATGCTGCTGGCCTTGCGGATCAGGCCGGAGAGCACCGTCAGCTGTTGCCTGGCGCTGTCCCTCGGGGCGAGCTGCCACTGGTCCGGGAACACCGGCAGGTCCGCCAGGTGCCAGCGCTGCCAGCGGGGATCGTACTGGCCCGGTTCGGCGGGTTCCAGCAAATGGCCGATACACCAGCTTACCACCACGGCGTCATCGCCCTGGCCGCAGCGCAGGAAACCCTGGCCTTTCGCCATGGGGCCGGGCAGGGCAGCCGCGATGGCGCGGCCCAGGCTGGGTTTTTCAGCGATGAACAGGCGCATGGGGTATCAGCGGCCGGCACCGGTCCGGCTTCCGGGTGGTGAACAAGGGACAGGGAAGATGGCCAATCCGCCGGGGAGTGTCAAGCAGTCCAGCGCTGGCTGGTGTACACTGCGGGCAAGGGCTGAACAGTGCCGGGGCCATGGTCAGGACGGGTCATCCGGTATCAGCCGCACCTTCGAAACGATCGATTCTGGAGCAGTCTGGCAATGTCCATGCAACAGGCCATAGAGCAGAAACTGAACGCCGAGTATCAGCCGGTCCACCTGCAGGTGGAGAACGAGAGCCACATGCACAGTGTGCCGAAGAACTCGGAAACCCATTTCAAGGTCACCCTGGTGGCGGAGGCTTTCGAGGGGATGGGCAAGGTCAAGCGTCACCAGGCCATCTACCGCACCCTGGCCGCGGAACTGGCCGGAGGCGTCCACGCGCTGGCCCTGCACCTCTACACGCCCGCCGAATGGGCCGAGCGTCAGGGCACGGCGCCGGATTCGCCCCAGTGCATGGGTGGCTCCAAGCGCGACCCGGCGCGTCAGGCCTGAGCGGGGAGCCGATATGAGCCAGTTTTTCCAGATTCACCCGGAAACCCCCCAGAAGCGGCTGATCAACCAGGCGGTGGAAATCCTGCGCCGGGGCGGGGTGGTGGTCTATCCCACCGACTCCGCCTACGCCATCGGCTGCCATCTGGGTGACAAGCAGGCGGCGGACCGCATCAAGCGCATCCGCCGGCTGGACGACAAGCACAATTTCACCCTGGTATGCCGGGACCTGTCGGATATCGGCACCTACGCCAAGGTGGACAACACCCAGTACCGGCTGCTGAAGAACTTCACGCCCGGCCCCTACACCTTCATCCTGCCCGCCACCAGCGAGGTGCCGCGCCGCCTGATGCATCCCAAGCGCCGGTCCATCGGCATGCGGGTGCCGGACAACGCCATTGTGCAGGCGCTGCTGGAGGAACTGGGCGAGCCGATCATGAGCAGCACCCTGATCCTGCCCGGGGACGAGCAGCCGATGACCGACCCGGAACTGATCCGCGACCGTCTGGAGCACGAGCTGGACCTGATCATCGACGGCGGTTTCTGCGGCGCGGAAGCCACCACCGTGGTGGACATGACCGATCAGATTCCCGCCGTGACGCGGGTGGGCAAGGGCGACCCGGCGCCGTTTCAGTAAGCCGGCCCAATCAAGCCGCGCCGGCCGTGGCCAGGCATGGGCGAAGGGCCCAGGGCTGGTCAGGCCTGGGCATTGAAACTGAAGGCGTAGCCACGCTGACCACCGGCGGCTTCGACCTGCTCCGAGCTGACGGTGCGGCGAAGGCTGTCGTAGCGGTGGACCAGGTCCTGCAGGCCATTGAATTGCTGATTCTCGCTTACCAGAGTATCCAGCAGGGGGTTGCTGACACCGTAGGCGCGATTGAGCTTAACCGCGGTGTCCACGAACGCCAGGGTGGGCTCGTTGACGCTGAGGCGGCTGAAGGCCTCGCGGAACGGCTTGTTGTTGTTTAGATCCTGCTCGATTTGCACCCGGGTGTTTTCCGGTAGCCGTGCGCTCAGGCTGAGCCTGCCGTCAGCGGATTTTTCCAGGCCCACCCGGGTGGCCGGGTTCAGGTTGTACTCGGCAAGTTTGTGCCGCAGAGTCTCTTTGACGAAGGCAGAATCCTGCCCCACGTCAGTCTTGTACTGCTTGACCGCCAGCCGGGACCAGGCCTTGGGCAGATCGCCGCCATTCAGGGTGACGTCGCCGTCGCGCTTGCCGCTGGCCTGCTCCGGAGCCTTGGCGGCCGGCGCTGTGCCGGCCGCCGGCGTGGCCTGGCCGCGCTGCTCGGTGGCCTGCAGAAAACTGGCGCTGGCGCGAGCCAGCGAAGTGAGTAGTGACACAACGAACCCTCCCGTGCCGACGTAAAACAGACGTTTTCCAGGGTATAAGCAGTTTTCGCGCCAAAAAATTCTGAACGACTCGGGATACCGACCCTATGACACCTGATCAAAAGGACCTCTGGTTTTTGCCGCTTGGGGGATGCGGCGAGATCGGCATGAACCTCAACCTCTACGGCCATGACGGCCAGTGGCTGATGGTGGACTGCGGCGTTACCTTTCCCCGCCCCGGCGAGCCCGGGGCCGATTCCGGCGCCGACCGGCTGATGGCGGACCCCGCCTTCATCGCCGACCGCCGGGAGCAGCTGGCGGGCCTGGTGATCACCCATGGCCACGAAGACCACATCGGGGCGGTACCCCTGTTGTGGCCGTTGCTGCGCTGCCCGGTTTATACCAGCCGCTTCACTGCGGAGATCCTGCGCCGCAAGCTGGCGGAATTCGGCTTGCTGGAGCAGGTGCCGATCTTTCAGGTGGCGGTGGACGAACGCCGCCGCATCGGCCCGTTCGAGGTGCAGTGGCTGGCCCTGACCCATTCCATTCCCGATCCCAACGCCCTGATGATCCGCACCCCCGCCGGCAGCCTGTTCCACAGCGGTGACTGGAAGCTGGACGATCACCCGGTGCTGGGCCATGGCTATTCCCCTGCCACCTTCCAGGCACTGGGCGAAGAGGGCGTCGAGGCCATGGTCTGTGATTCCACCAACGCCCTGGTGGCCGGTCACACCCATTCGGAAGGCCAGCTGCGCCACGGTCTTCGGGAAGTGGTGGCTTCGGCACCAGGCCGGGTGGTGGTGTGCTGTTTTGGCAGCAACATTGCCCGCCTGCACACCCTGGCGGCGGTGGCACGGGAAACCGGCCGCTACATGGGCCTGCTCGGGCGCTCGCTGATGAACATGGCAGCGGCGGCCCGGGCCGCGGACCTGTGGGACAGCCGCTCCGACCTGATCGAGCCCGGTCACCTGGGCTACCTGCCGGCACGGGAAGTACTGGCGGTGGCCACCGGCAGCCAGGGCGAGCCAAGAACCGCGCTGCACCGCCTGGCGGCTGACAGTCATCCCGACCTGACCCTGGAGCCGGGCGACCGGGTGGTGTTCAGCGCCCGCGCCATACCCGGCAATGAAGACGCCATCCAGCGCGTGGTGGACCGGCTACGGGACAGACAGGTGGAAGTCATCACCGCCGACCAGACCGAGCTGCCGATCCACGCCTCGGGCCACCCGGCGGCGGACGAGCTTCGGCTGATGTACCAGTGGGTGCGGCCCCGGGTGGCGATTCCCGTTCATGGCGAAGCCGTTCACATGGCGGCCAACGCCGGCCTGGCCAAGGCGGTGGGGGTGCCCAGGCAGCTGGTGGGCCAAAACGGCGACCTGTTCATGATCAAACCGGTGGCGGGTATTCGCCGGGGGGCGGCGCCCACCGGTCGCTGGGGGCTGGTGAAAGGCACGCTGACACCGCTGTCCTAGGCGGCGTTACCAGCGGGCCTTGTCCCACATCTCGGGATTGGCCCAGTTGCGGGCGTTGTTCCAGTCCCGCTTGCGGTTGTAGCTGGCCAGGTTGTAGGTGAACAGGGTCTGCGGTGGCGGGCCCTCGAAATGGGCCTGGCGGACAAAGCCCAGGCCGATGAAGTCACTGAATTCGAGGCCTCGATGGTCGTCGCTGAGTGCGGCGATCTGCTGGGTGCCGAAGTTGCGCAGGTGTCCCAGCAGCAGGATTGCCTGCTGCGGGCTCAGGGCTTCCAGGGTGTCGGTCACCAGGGCCAGGTCGTGGGGCCGGGAAAGATCAGCTTCAGCCGCGATGTCCGGCGACTCCGCCACCGCGATCTCAGCCTCCGGTTGGTGGCTGAGCCAGGCCCGGGCCAGTTCCCCGGCGAGTGGCCCGATCGCCAGCAGACGTCTGGGCTGGCAGTGGCTGATCAGGTCCTGCAGCACGCTGGTGGGTGAGGGTGCCATGGTCAGGAATGGCCCAGGGTGGACTGTCTTTCCACCTGCTCGGCATCCTCGGTTTCAGCCTCGGACCGGGCCGCACTGTGTTCCAGGCCCTGGCGGAGTGCGCGGGCGTACTCCAGGACCTGCTGCCGGGCGGCCGCGGGCAGTTGCTCGAGTTCAGCGTTGATCTGGCTCACAACGGACATGGCGTCCTCCTGTCAGGGTTGTCGACGTTATCAAAGTGTACGTCAAACCTGCCCGCATTGGACGACCGCGGGTGATACCGTGGATTTCGTTCGGTATTAAGCTCCGAATTGGCCTAAACTTGGGGGTTAGAAGTTGGACAGGATGCCGTTGATGTTGTCTCACACCCAGCCGTTCGTCTCTCGCCCTCGACTCGGTCCCTCTCTTTGCGGCGCAATGCTCCGCCCGGATCGCGTTTCCCCCGTTCGGCCGGGAGCCCGCCATGCCGACTGCTGATCGCCGTCACCACTATCGCCACCCGGTTCGCCATGAAGCGCTGGTGGTGGCCCGTGGTTTCGACCCGGTGGGTTGCGAACTGGCCAACGTGTGCGCAGGTGGAATGTGGCTGGAGAACCTGCCGTCCGGGCAACTGCTGACGCACCTGGCCGGCGCCCGGGCGCCGGTGTTGGAAGTGCATCTTTTCCTCACCGAGGCCGGCCGGGAGCGTCACGTTCGCGCCATGGCACGGGTGCGCCGGGTGTCGGGCACCAGCATTGGCGTGGCCTTTCTGTATCCGGCGCAGGAGCTGGTGGAGAGCCTGATCCGCAATCAACCCACCCACCGCCGTCTAGCGATTGTGGATTCCGCTACCCGCCAGCGGCTCTGGCAGTTGCTGGAGGAATGCTGCCGGGAGCTGATGGGGCGGCTGCTGCAGACCACCGCCGAAGAAACCCTCGGGCTTGTCCGGGCCCGCCTGGAGCAGTCCGGCTCCCTGCCGGATGTCACTGAGCTTAAGGGCCTGCGGAAGCTGCTCACCACTCAGGGTGGGCGGCTGGAGCGGGCTTTCCGGGCGTACTGGCAGCCGTTTCTGCAGGCCCTGGATAATGGCGATGCGCCGGTCCAGCCGAGGCCAAAGCTGGCGGTGGTGGACAAGGTCCTGTTCGAGGACTGGCTGGAGCTGCAGGCGGTGGCCTCGTCGCTGGTGACCGGTCATCGCAATCGCTGCTTCCAGATCAACCAGGCGGTGGCCCAACTCGCCCTCACCGACATCAATGAGCGCAGCAACCCGCTGGCCCCCATACCGCTGTGCCAGTGCCTGCAGTACGCGGCTTTCCAGGCCGGTCTGGAATCCGGGGCCCGCCACCTGCTGTACCAGGGTTTCCGTGCGGCACTCAACGAACACTGGCCGGTGATGGTCCGGGCGTTGCTGGAGAGTTTCCGCCAGCATGGCCTGCGGGTGCTGGACATGGAGCAGCTGCCCCTGACCTGGCCGTCGGAACCGGCTTCCCGGGCCGGCCTGGAGGTCACGGACCGGCCTGACCCGGTTGCAGCCGGGGCCGGCAACGGAACCATCCGCAATGGCGATACCGACCGTAGCGCGGTATTGCGGATGATGGCGCTGGTTCGCGAGCCGGACAGGGTACCCGTTACGCCGGCCGCATCGGCCGGGGAACTCATGTCGCAGTTGCAGCCCCTGCGGGCCGCCCTGGGCCAGAAACTGGCCCAGCACCAGGGCCGTTTGACCCGCCTGCTGGAACATGCCGGCCAGAGTCACCCGCAGCTGATGCAGGCTCTGGGTAGCCAGGACTGGGACCGGGCCGGGCTGGTGGACCGTCTGTTCGACCCCCTGGCGGCGTCCCCCAGGCTGCGGGACAACCTGAAGCAGCAACTGGACCAGCTCAAACTGCCGGTGTTCGAGGTGATGCTCTCCAACCCTGCCTTCCTCGGCGACGAATCCCACCCGGCCCGGGCCATGGTCAACGACCTGATGAGCCTGTGTCTGGCAGAGCGCATCTCAAGCCAGCACTTGGAGCGCACGGTATCGGATGTGATCGACCGGCTGGTGAGCGCCGACCGTCTTGATGATGGCCTGTTCAGGGAACTGGGAGGACGGCTGCGGACCCTGGTTCAGCGCCAGGAACAGTCGTTCCTGCGTAACGCCGAGCGTATCGCCAAGACCCTGGAGGGCCAGCAGCGCCTGAGCGAGGCCCGGCAGCACGTGCGGCTGCGACTCAACGACCTGCTGGCCGGCCAGCAGGTGCCCTCGGTGGTGCTGGATCTGCTGGCGGAGGGCTGGGACCAGCTGATGGTGCTGACCCTGCTCAAGGAGGGTCCGGAGAGTGCGGCGCTGTCGGAGCAGTTTGACCTGCTGGCCCAGCTTCTGGCGTGGCTGGGACCGGATGCAGGGCGGGAAGAACTGGCTTTCGAACGGGAACTGGAAAGCGGAGCCCTGCTGCAGATGGTCGAGCGCTCCCTGGCGAGCCTCGGCCATCCCCAGGGGCAACGGGATGTGCTCCGTCGCCTGGCAGCGGAGTTGTCCGATGAGGCGCCGTCCCCCCGCCAGGAAGTGGTGGTGTATCCGGTGGGAGAAAGCCACGAAGCGCCGCCGCCGGTGCCAGCCCCCGATGCCAGCCGCTGGTCGCGCCGGGCCCACCAGCTGCAGGTCGGGGACTGGATCGCCGAGCGCCAGCCCAACGGCAGCTACAAACGCATGCGCCTGGTCTGGGGTGGCAGGGACGTCTATCGCTTCGTTTTCCTCACCTCCCAGGGCATGCATGAGGTGGACTTCCAGCTGCACGAACTGGTGGAGCGCTTTGAGCGGGGTGAGATCGCCCTGGTGGAACAGGATGAGGTGCCCTTCATCGACCAGAGCCTGTATGACATCGTGCAGGATCTGCATCGGGAAATGACCCACCGTGCCACCCACGACCCGCTCACCGGCTGCATGCACCGCCACGAATTCGAAAAACAGCTGGGTCTGCTGCTGGGGCGGTTGCGCAGCGACGAGATGGACGGTGGCCTGCTGTGTTTCGACATCGACCAGTTCAGTGTGGTCAACGCCAGTTATGGTACCGCCGCCGGCGACAGCCTGCTCAAGTCCATCACCGACCTCATTCGCCAGGCCCGGCCGGAGGCGGAGCATAACCTGCTGGGGCGGCTGGGCGGCAACGAGTTCGGGTTGGCGCTGGCGCCCGTTGCAACGGCAGACCTGCTGGATCTGGCGGAGCGCCTGCGCAAGAGTATCCGGGAGGCCCGCTTCCGGCACGATGACAAGGAATTCCCCACCACCGTCAGTATCAGCGTCAACCCGTTCAGCCCGGAGTCGCCGGAAAGCAGCGAAGTGCTGAACCAGAGTAACCTCGCCCTCAAGGGCGCCAAGAAGGCCGGTGGTGACAGGGTGGAGCTCGTGGGGGTGGGCCAGCAGCAGAACCAGAAAACCATGCTGTCCTGGGTATCCACCATCGACCGCACCCTGGAAAAGGGTGGCCTGTCGCTGCGTGCGCAGAGGATTGCCCCCATTGACGGCGCTCAGGACCTGCCGTCCTATGAAATTCTGCTGGGGCTGACCGATGACCGGGGCCGGGAGGTGTCGCCACAGCCCTTCATCGAGGCTGCCGAGCATTATCGCCGCAGTGCCCGGGTGGATCGCTGGGTGGTGGAACACACCTTTGACTGGATGGCCGCCAACCCGGCCCAGGTGGAGGCTCTGGGCGCCCTCAATATCAACCTTTCGGGCGCCTCTCTGAGCGACGACGGCTTCCTGGCCTATCTGGAGCAGCGGGTGCGCCAGGGCCAGGTGCCCGCGGAAAAACTCTGCTTCGAGGTCACCGAGACGGCGGCGGTGGCCAACCTGCACTACGTGGCGGACTTCATGATGGAGATGAAACGTCTCAGGTGCCGGTTTGCGCTGGACGATTTCGGCACCGGACTGTCCTCCTACGCCTATCTGCAGCAGTTGCCGGTGGATTTCGTCAAGATTGACGGAGTCTTCATCCGGGGGCTGGCGGACAATCTCACCAACTACGCCATGGTTCGCTCCATCAACGAGCTGAGCCACTTCCTGGGTGCCCGCACCATTGCCGAATACGTGGAGGACATGGAAACCCTCGAGGCGTTGCGGGAGATCCGGGTGGATTACGCCCAGGGCTTCGGGATTGCCCGTCCCAAGCCCCTGGAAAGCCTGTCCCAGTCGCCGGTTGCCAGCAGGCCGGCGGGCAGCTGAACTCTGCCTGGCACCTCAGCCCAGGGTGGCATCGAGGAACATCATCACCACAAACCCTCCCAGCAGCGAGAAGGTGGCCAGGGTCTTGTAGCCGCCGCGGTGGGTTTCCGGAATGATCTCGTCGCTGATGATGAACAGCATGGCTCCGGCGGCAAAGCCCAGGGTCCAGGGCATCAGGGGTTCTGCCAGCCACACCATGCCGGCCCCGAACAGACCGCCCAGAGGCTCGACAAGCCCGGTCAGGAAGGCCAGGGCGAACGACTTGATCCGGGAGTGCTGGATGGCCAGCAGCGACACCGCCACTGCCAGGCCTTCGGGAATGTTCTGCAGGCCGATGCCCACCGCCAGGGCGAGGCCGTTGCCGATGTTGCCGCCGCCAAAACCCACGCCTACCGCCATGCCCTCGGGGAAATTGTGCAGGGCAATGGCGATGATGAACAGCCATACCCGGCGGATGTGGGCCGCATCCGGGCCTTCCCGGCCCAGATTGAAATGCTCATGGGGCAGGCGCTGGTGGATGGCGTAGAGGGCCAGGGCACCCATCAGCAATCCGGCGATGACGATCAGGGCGGCACTCCAGGTCTGGCCCGTCAGCTGCTCACCGTATTCGATGCCCGGTAGCAGCAACGAGAAGAAGGAAGCCGCCAGCATCACGCCGGCGGCGGCGCTCAGCAGACTGTCCTGCAGCGGGTCGGACAGCCTGCGCACCAGGAAAACCCCCAAGGCGCCGAGGCCGGTGCCCATGCCGGCGATGAGGCTGGCCACCGTGCCGAGGACTACAATGTTGACGTCTTCCAGCATTCAAACTCCTGAATCGGGCACGGGGTATTACCGGCACCGGGGGATTCGCGATGAGTATACAGTAGCTTACGCTCAGCCATCGCGGTTTGGTTCAGGGTGCAATCCGGCGTTTATGCAGTCAAACCGGAGCGGTTATACTGGCTCCATCGGGCTTTGGCCCGGCGTCTCCAAACACCAGGCTCGGCGGTATCCATGTCCAACAGATCCCATCCCCAGAAACTCCTGCTTTTCTACCTGACTGGCCGGAAATCCTTCGCCATCGGCACCCTCAAGGTCCGCGAGATCATGGGCATGACCCGGCTGATCAAGCTGCCCCACAGCCACCCGGCGGTGATCGGTACCATGACGTTCCGGGGTGCCGCGGTGCCGGTGATCGACATGGCCGCGGCGGTGGGCTATCCGCCCCTGTCGGCGGAGGAACGCGAGAAAGGCTCGATCATCGTCACCGACATCCAGCGCAAGGAGATGGGTTTTCTGGTGCGGGGGGTGCGCAAGATCATAGAAACCGACTGGAAGGACGTGATGCCCCCGCCGAAGGCCCTGGGCAACAAGGCCTTCCTGACCGGCCTGATCCAGGTGGATGACGAAACGGTGCAGTTGCTGGATGTGGAGCTGTTGCTGTCACTGGTCTATCCCAGCGCGGTGGATGTCCAGAGTCTGACCCTGACGGATGTGCAGAGCGAGAAGCTGAAAGCCCTCAACATCCTGCTGGTGGACGACTCCCAGGTGGCCCGCAAACAGCTTTCCGATGTGCTGGACGGCAAGGACATCTCCTATCAGGTGACCAGTAACGGCCAGGACGCCCTGGACCGCATTCTGGCGGGTGCCCGGGACGGGTCACCGGTGGACGTACTGGTCAGCGACATCGAGATGCCCGGCCTGGACGGCTACGAACTGGCGTTCAACGTGCGGGACAATACCTCTCTGCGCCAGCCCTACATCATTCTGCACACCTCCCTGAACAGTGAGATGAGCCTGAGCTATGCCAACCAGGTAGGGGCCAACGAGGCGCTCACCAAGTTTGATGCCGAGGAGCTGCTGCAGGCCATGCTCCGGGGCGCCGAGTTTCTCCAACACGAGTGACCCGCTAAAGGAGCAGGGTTTGATGGGTGAATCGAGGTCATTAATTGGGTTGCTGGCGTTGCTGGCGGTAGCGGCTCCGTTGACGGCAGCGACGCTGGATGAGAGTCCCTGCGACTGCAGCCGCAAAATCGCGCTCTGTCAGGTGCTGCCCAGCGTGGAAACCGACCGTATCGTACTGAATGCGTTCAGCCGCCAATGCAGTCTGGTGACCTACCGGCTGGACGGGGTGCAGCGAACCGAACTGATCGTGGGTGGTCGTGCCGAGCTGCCCTGGAGCGGAGCCCAGCCCCCCACCGTCAAGGTGGAGGACTGCCGGATCTGCGATTACCGGGCCAATACCATGGACGATACGCCTTCGATCCAGATCCAGTAGTTTTCAGAACCGCAGGCTGGCTTCGACAAAGTACTGGTTCAGGTCACGGATGTTGTTGTCCACGCTCTGGGGCGGCTGGTCGTCCATATAGTGCTGCATGATGAACGCCAGCTCATAGCTCAGGCGGGGCTGGTGGAACGCCTTGGCCAGGCGGAAATCGATACGCTGGAATTGGTTTTCCTTGAGGCTGTCGGTCCAGTAGAACGCCGTTGCTGATGAAATGTCATAGGCGTAGCGCTGGATCCAGGCCAGACTGCCGGAGTGCTCCGCGGTCAGGCGGCTCTCCAGGTCAATGAAGCGGCGCTTCTGCTTCTCTGTCAGGGCAGGGATCTGGGGCTCACCGGTGTAGGTGCCGTCCTGGTCCATGTAGGCGTAGGTGACGCGGAACTGGCTGGCCTGGAATTCAACGGACGTTTCCACCTCGAAACCCCGCTGCAGCAGATCGGTATTGTTTTCCAGGTTCCAGTCCTCGGGGTTCAGGAAGCCGCTGATCACATCCCGGATGTAGTCGTGGAAGTACTTGACCTCCAGGGACGCCAGGCCGCCGGCAAACCGCTTCTGGCCAAAATAGCTGATCTCATGGGAGGTGATCCTTTCCTCGTCGAAGGGCTCGGTCTGGACGAACTCGAACTCGGACGGCATGAAGCGCTCACCCTCGAACTCACCGTTGGGCCCCGGCGGCGTGACGTTGGTCATGCGGTAGCCCCAGTCGGCATTCTGCTCGAAGGTGCTGGGGATGCGGACCGCCTTGGAATAGACAAACCGCAGGGTATGCTGCTCCGCCAGCTGGAAATTGGCCGCCACCCGGGGTGAGAAGAAATTACCCTCCAGGTTGGTGGTGCGCTCCCAGCTGCCGCCGAAGTTCAGGGTCAGGCGCTCGATCGGGGTGTACTCCAGGTTGCCGAAGATTCGGCCCTGGTAGTTGTTCTCCTCGCCGTTGAAATAGGTGTCGGACACCACCTGGTCGTGGCGGTAATCGATGCCCGATACCAGCCGCAGGCTCGGGTTGAAGGTGATCGTGTCCTGCAGCTCGAACTCGAGCCGGGATTCATCGATGTCCTGGTTGGTGTCGAAACAGCGGCCGAAGCCTTCGGGGCACCAGCGCCAGCGCTGGCGGTGGTTGTAATCCTGGTAGCTGCTCTGGATGTGGAAAAAGTGACGGTCCGACAGCCTCACGTTCCAGCGGGCCTGGAGGTAATAGTCGTAGACATCGATGTCGGGGTTGGTCTCGTAATCCCCCATCTTGAAGCGGTCTTCCTCGTCCACGCCCTCGATGATGCCAGCGCGGAAGTCGATGCTCTGGTTGCTGGTCAGGCGCGTGTTGGCATCGTAGTTGACCAGGTTGAAGGAGTAACCGTCGTGGAAGGGAATTTCTTCCCCGCCTTCGATCTGATAATCGAACCCGTCATCGTCCCGGCGCTGGTAGGACAGCCGCCAGCCGTGATCCTCGCTGACATCCCCCACCGAGCCGAACAGGGTCTTGTGGCCGCCGCTGCCGTAGGTGGTGCGCAGGCGCACGCCCTGAGTATCTTCCGGTGATCGGGTAATGATGTTGATGGTGCCCAGGAAGGCGTTGATGCCGTAGGCGGCGGCGTTGGGTCCGCGGCTGATCTCGATGCGTTCGATGTTCTCGATGGCCACCGGCATGGCCTGCCATTCCACCCCCGCCAGGTTGGGCTGGTAGGCGGTACGGCCGTCGATCTGGACCTGGAGCCTGCGCTGGTCGAAGGCCACGGTGCCGTGGTAGCTGGTGACCGGCTTGTTGCTGCCTACCTCGGCCACGGTCATGCCCGGTACCAGCCGGAAGACCTCGACAAGATTAAGAATGCCCAGCTGACGGATAAGGTCGCCCTGCAGCACGGTGGTGGTGCCCGGTACCCGCGATTTGGGTTGGCGCAGGCGGGTGGTGGTGAGCACTTCGGGCACGTCGGATTCGAACATCAGGCCCTGGTCGGCCGGCCAGGCCTCGTCGAAGATGATTTCTTCGTCCATGCCGGAGCTCTCAGGGGTGTCCTGGGCCAGGGCCCATGGGGCCGTAAAGAAGCTGACAGTGCCAAGGAAAACGATGGAACGGGTACGGTCTTTTACTGCGGGTGGAGTCATGATGGACAGTGTTCTTGTAGTAGTTCGGGTAGTGTTTCAGCCGATGGGTCCATGCAACAACGACCAGGCATTAATTTATAGTAATCTGGTCACGGATGTAAGTCGGTAAAGGAATTTTTAGCGCCGCAGTTTGTAACCCACAGGAAGTACTGTTGAGCCAGGGTCGGATTGCCGGGGCTCTGCTAGACTCATTGGCAGACCTCGAAGTCCGGCGCGTCAGGTGAGGGAAAGTCGCATGTCTCGACAAGGTTGGTTGTCCGTTGTCCTGGTAATTCTGCTCATTGCGGCCTCTGTCCTGGCGTACCACCTCTACCAGAGTCGGCAGGCGGACCGTGAGAGACTGGACGCCGAGCTTGCCCTGGCCGAGGGCGAGATCGACCGGCTCATGGCTGAGCGCCGCCGGCTCGAGGACGAACTGGCCGGGGCCCGCCAGCGTCTGGCCCAGCGCAGCACCAGCGCCGACCAGCTTGAGGCGGAGCTGGACCAGGCCCTGCAGGCCCTGGCGGCCACCGAGCAAGAGCTGCGCAAGTTTACCCGAACGGTTGACGAGCTGGAGTCGGAGCGGGATCGGCTGGCGGCGGAACTCAATGCCACCCAGACCCTGCTGGGGCGCCTCGGCGATGACCTGGAAAAGAGTCAGGCCAGGGTTTCGGCACTGACCGACGAGCTGGCGTCAGCGAAACAGGAAGTCGAAGCGCTGGCGGCGGAGCGGGATCGGCTCAGCGCGGCCCTCACCGTGGCGACCGAGGCAGAACGGCGCCTTGCGGCCGAGAAAGCCGATATTGAACAGGCGCTCGCCGAGGCCCGGCAGACCGTCGAGCGCCAACGGGCGGAGCTGGCGGAACTGGCGCAGGAGCGGGAATCCGCCACCAGCCGCTACCGCCAGGCCCGTGAGCAGCTGGCGCTCCAGCAGGCCAGGGCGGAGACCGCCTCGGAAACCGTGGCGGAGCTGGAGGCCCGGCTGGCGGCCGAAAGAGCCGCCATGGACACCCTCGAGAGCCGCCTGCAGGAACTGAGCAATGAGAAGGAAACCCTGGTGTCGCGGCTTGAGGACGGCACCACGGTGATCAAGCTGCCGGAAAGTATCGTGTTTGACTCCGGCTCCGCCCGCATCGGTGCCTCCGGCCGCCAAACCCTGCAGTTACTGGCCAATGCCCTGGTCAGCTTCCCGGATCACCAGATCAGCATCCAGGGTCACAGCGACAGCCGGCCCATTACACCGGCCCTGCAGGACAAATACCCCACCAACTGGGAGCTGTCCGCCGCCCGGGCGGCATCTGCCGTGCGCGTGTTGAAGGAAACCGGTATCCAGCCCGACCGCATGCAGGCGGTGGGCTACGCCGACACCCGCCCGCTGGTGGCAGAAACCGACGCTGCCAGCCGCCGCAAGAACCGTCGCATCGAAGTGCTGCTCTACCCGGACTCGCTCACCATCCGGCCCCAGGCCCTGTCGACGGTAGAGTGAGGTGCCCGAAGCCGGTCACCGGGGTTAGACGCCCCGTTTGACCAGTTCGCCAAACCGCGCCAGCAGGGACGCCGCCGCCTCGGAAGGTCGCACCCCCGCCAGCAGATCCTCCGGGGACTGGCCCTCGGCGCTCAGGGCATCGGCCTGGGTCCGGAGATAGGCAGTCATCACCTGGGGGGTGAATTCCGGATGGAACTGCACACCCCAGGCACAAGGGCCGAGCCGAAAGGCCTGATTGGGTTCGTGCTCGGAGTGGGCCAGCCGCACCGCGCCGGTTGGCAGGCTCAGCGCCGACTGACGGTGGGTCAGGTGGGCCAGGAAACGATCCGGCAGCTGGCCGAACAGGGGGTCGTCCGCGGCCTCCGGCAGCAGCCGGATCTCGAAGGTGCCGGACTCGCGTCCCTGGGGCCGGTCATCGGCCCGACCACCCAGACCGTGGGCCAGCAACTGGTGGCCGTAGCAGACCCCAAGCACGGGTAATGACGCTGCCACCGCACGGGCCAGCCACTCGGCGGTCTGTTCCGACCAGGGCTCCCGCTGCGACACCATTGCCGGTGAACCGGTGACCAACACGCCGTCCCAGTCCCGGGGTTCACCCGGATGCTCCTGACGGCTGACGTCCACCACCTCGATGGCCAGCCCAGTGCCGAGTCCGGCCCGGAACCAGTCCTCGAAATCCCCGTACTCTGCCCGGATGTGATCGTAGGTGCTGCCGGTCTTGAGGATGGCGAGTTTTTTCAAGCGGGTGTCTCCTGAGGTGACGTACTGATCGGTTTTTCTCGTTTGACAGTACCTTTTCTGCCGCGGGCGGAGCAATACAGGCCAGTGCCGGACCGGGCCTCCCGCATGCCAGCTGCGCAGGGGCGGACCGGACAGAACGCCGGTAACCACCGGTCGTGCTTTTGACACTGGTCCCCGTTTTGTGAAGCATTCAAGATCCCACAACGTCGTCGGCCAGGGCAGGCAGCCGTAATCACTCCTCACTCATCCAGAGAGGCGCCATGAATCCCGTCATAGATCTGCTGAAATCCCATCGATCCATTCGCAAGTTCACCGGTCAGAGCATTCCCCGGGATCTGTTCCGGAGCATTCTTGAGGCCGGCCAAAGCGCCGCCACCTCCAACCACGTCCAGGCCTGCTCGATTATCCACATCCGGGACCCGGAGAAGCGCCGGCAGATGGCCGAGCTGGCCGGGGGGCAATCCTATGTGGCGGACTGCTCCGACTTCCTGGTGTTTTGCGCCGACATGAAGCGTTCTATCGATGCCGCCGCCCGGGCCGGGGCCGAGGTTCAGACCGGCATGACCGAACAGCACATAGTCGCCACCGTGGACGCCGCCCTGATGGCGCAGAACGTGGCGGTAGCAGCGGAATCCGCCGGCCTAGGCATCTGCTATATCGGTGGCGTGCGCAACAACCCCGGCCCTATCAGCGAGCTGCTGGAGCTGCCCAAGTTTGTCTACCCGGTGTTTGGTCTGTGCATGGGCTACGCCGACCAGGATCCCGAGGTGAAGCCCCGGTTGCCATTGGAGGCCATTCTCAAGGAAGACCGCTACCACAGTGACGAGGACAGCCGGCAGGTGAGGGAGTTCGATGACACCATGAACCGCTACTACCTCGAGCGTACCGGCGGCAACAAGGACACCACCTGGTCGGAGCAGCTGATGCCGCTGTTCACCGGCAAGCTGCGGCCCCACATGCGCGAGTTCCTGGCAAAACAGGGCTTTGAGATGAAGTAGATCAGGCCTCACCCAGGCAGCGCTGCATGAACAGCCGGAATTCGGCCACCACCCGGTCCAGGCTGTTCTGCAGGCGGTGTCCGTCCGGCAACACGAGGATGGGCAGGGTCTGCTCCTGGGCCAGCAGAACCACCGGCATGGGCTCCACCACGTCGTCCTCCCAGCCGTGGATGATCTGGCAGTGGCGGGCCTGGATGACCGGGCTGGATTCGGGGTATTCCTTCATGCCCAGCGCCGGCGCCATCAGGAAACAGCCCAGCACCGGGGTGTCGGCGCTGGTCTGGGCACAGACCCAGCCTCCCATACTCGAACCCACCAGCACACTGCGGTAGCCATAAGCGCCCGCCGATTCCATGGCCTCGCGCATCTGCGCCAGCCGTTCTTTCGGATCCCGGGTGTTGCGGTGATCCAGGGCGACGGCCTCGACGCTGTCGAAGGTTTCCGCCTCGGCCTTGAGGGCCTGGATCTTGGTGCTCTCGGGGCCGCTTTCCAGGCCGTGGGAAAGAAAGACGTGCAGGGTATTGGTAGACATCTCGGCTCCTTGCAGGTGGCTGGTGATTTGAATGCGGTATTACGGCCAGCGTAACGCAGGGAGTCTGAACAGGGTAGTCATCGGCCGCGAAGCGGACTGCGCCGATGAGCAGCGCAGGAAGGTGGTGTCCCAGGCAGGATTCGAACCTGCGACCTGCCCCTTAGGAGGGGGCTGCTCTATCCAGCTGAGCTACTGAGACATGGTACGGCAAGGGCGCTATGATAGCGGCAGCGGCCTTGGGGCTCAAGGCGCGTTGTTTTCACAGGCAGGGGTTGGTAAGGGCGATTATGGGACAGGCGGAGCCGGGTACAGTCCGGGTCAGTGTGATCCTGCCGGTGTGGCGGGAGGCGGCGGGCATCGAGGCGGCGCTGGCGGCACTGGCACCCTGGCGACAGGCGGGCCATGAGGTGATCGTGGTGGACGGCGGCAGTGATGACGGTACCGCCGAGCGGGCCCGGCCTCATTGCGATCGGCTGCTGGTGGCCGGCCGTGGCAGGGCCGCCCAGATGAACGCGGGCGCCGCCGAGGCCACGGGCGACATCCTGCTGTTTCTCCATGCCGACACCCGCTTGCCGGCCGAAGCACGGCCGGAGCTGATGCGCTTTGCGGCGTCGGCTCGTCACTGGGGCCGTTTCGACGTGCGCCTGAGCGGCGACAGACCGCTGTTCCGGGTCATCGGCTGGTTCATGAACCAGCGCTCGCGGCTGACCGGCATCGCCACCGGCGACCAGGCGATCTTCGTGCGCCGGGCCACCTTTGAGGCGCTGCAGGGTTTCGAGGAGCAGCCTTTGATGGAGGATGTGGAACTGTGCAGCCGGTTGAGGCTGGCCTCGGCGCCCTGGTGCATCCGGGCGCCGGTGGTCACCAGCAGCCGGCGCTGGGAAATTCATGGCCCCTGGCGCACGATCGTCCTGATGTGGCGGCTGCGGTGGCGTTACTGGCGGGGCGTCGCCCCGGAAACACTGGCGAGGGAGTACCGATCCGATGTCCGACAGTGAGGCTGTCAAGGCGCCATCCACACTGCTGATGCAGTTCGCCAAGTGGCCGGAGGCCGGGCGGGTCAAAACCCGCCTGATTCCCGAACTGGGGGAGCAGGGCGCGCTAGCGGCCCACCTGCAGCTCACCACCTCGGTATTCACCCAGCTTTCGGCCACCAACCTGACCATGCAGTTCTGGTGGGACCGGCCGGTGGCCGAGACACCGGCGGCGGCCAGGGAGCTGGTGGCGGCGTTGAGTCAGCGTGCCGTGGTGCAGAAAACCCAGGCCGGCGCAGATCTGGGGGAGCGTATGGAGGATGCCCTCGGCCGGGCCCTGACGCGATACGACCGTGCCATCATCGTTGGCAGCGACTGCCCGTCGGTGGACGCGGATTATGTGCGCGAGGCGATCGCGGCCATGGATCATGCTGACGTAGTGCTGGGCCCATCGGATGACGGCGGCTATGTGCTGATCGGCGCCCGCCGCGTGGTGCCGGCCATGCTGACGGGCATACAGTGGGGCACACCGGAGGTGCTGGCGCAAACCTGCCAGCGCCTGGCGGCGGCGGGGCTCACGGTGACCCAACTGCAGCCCCGCTGGGATGTGGACGAACCGGCGGACTGGCACCGGTTCATGGCCTGGGCCTCGGCGGATCAGTCCACCGGCGGTTGATCCCTAAGCATCTCCATCTTCTGTTCAGCGTTGCCCGGCTCCGGGCTGGTAATAATGCGCAACGCCTGGTTTCGCTCCATGACGGCGGACTCATAGAGCGCCTGGAGCTGGTCAAGACCGGTCCGCTGCACGGCATCCGCCAGCAGTTCCCTGGAGTTGAAACCGGTCTGGTTGCGATCAATTTCCCGCCAGTAGCGCTCAGACACCTCTGACAGGGTGCGATCCTGCTCCAGCAGCCGGCTGACCACCGCCTGTTTTTCCCGTTCCAGCTCGGCGTCGGTCAGGCCCGTCAGGGTCTGCCGGAACTGGCCGGAAAACTCACGGACAGCCTGATCCAGGGCCGGGCCGGTGGCTTCCGGTGACTGGATCACGAACCCCAGGGCCGGGGTTTCCAGCATTTCGTAGGGGGTGGCGTAGACCACATAGCCAAGCTGGCGGGTGGTGCGGATTTCCTCGTAGAAGGGGCTGCTGACGATCTGGCCCAGCAAGCGGTAGCGGGCCCGGGTTTCCATTTCGGTGTTGCTGCCCTGAAGGTACAGCAGGTAGCCGGTGTCCGGATGCTCTACCTGCAGGCTCACCTCGGTCTCACCGGCTGGCAGGTCACGCACGCCGCTGCGATTCACCGTCACCATTTCGGTGTCCTCCAGCACCACGGCCCGGGTCAGGCGGCTCAGGTTCAGGGCCGAGGCCAGGGTGAGGTTGCCATGGGTGAGCATGACCGGGTCCAGTTGGTCGAGGAAGCGGCCGCTGAAGGCCTTCAGCTCCTCAAGGCTGACGTCGCGGGCCGCGGCCAGCTTCTCGTCAGTGGTCCAGGTACCCTGGATCAGGGCGCTCTGCAGGAAGTTTGAGGCCTGCTCCACCGGACGTTCCTTGGCCTGGTTCAGCAGACTTTCCACCAGCTGGTTACGGGCAATCTCGAAACGCTGCTGGTCCAGCATGGGATCGGCAACCTGGGCCAGGATGCGGCTGAACAGGGTATGAAGCTTGTCGCTGTAGCCGCCCACCCGGATGGTGACACCCCGCAGATGGGGATAGACCGCGTAATCCAGGCCCGCCAGGCGGGCCGGGTAGGCCCAGGCATTGAGGTTGGTGTTGATGGCGTCCACCAGCAGCTGCACCAGCACATGGTTGCGGGCAGACGCCAGCGGCAGCGGCGAGCGCAGACTCAGATAGACGTTGGCTTTCGGCGTGTCGAAGCGGGTGTCCCGGGCATACCACAGCTCCAGGCCGTCCAGGTCCCTGGGCAGGGGCGCAAGCTCCTTGGGGGCCGCCATGGTCTCGCCGGCCACCATCTCCAGTTCTTCCGGGATGAAGGGGTTGGCATCGGGCAGCGCCAGTTCCGCCGCCAGCTTCGGCAGGTCAGGTTGGCGCAGGGCCTGCGCTGTGGTCGGCTCGACTTTGTAGACGGTTCGGTACCAGCGGGTCTTCTGGACCTCACCGTCGGGTTTCCTCGGCGCCACCACGGTCACCAGGGCATTGTCGGGACGGAGTTCGGCCAGGATTTCGCGGTACAGCTCCGGCGCAAAGCGCTCCATCAGGTAGGGCGCCCGCAGTACGTCCTCCGGCGCCACGTGCTGCATCTGCATGGACAGCTGCATGACTTGCTGGATCGGCGTCGGGGTCTCGCGGAAACGGAAATCGATCTGGGCCAGGCGCTGCATCTCCTCGAACCGGCGCTCGCTGATGCCCTGGTCGCGGACCTTGTCGATGTAGTCGAAGGCCAGGCTGGTCACCCGGTCCTGGTGCTCAAGGCCTTCCGGAGTCAGCGTCATGCTCAGCTCGAGGGTGCTGTGGCTGCCGGTTTCCAGGCCACTGCCGGCGGACAGACTTTCCACCAGGCCTTCACGGCGCAGCACGTCGAACAGGCTGCCCGGGCCTTCGTGCCCCAGCAGATTGGATACGTAGTGACCCGGTTTGCTGCGGTAATGCTCGCGCTGGGACGGGATCGGGAAGGTCAGCGTCAGGCGGCGGAGGTCTTTCAGCGCCTCCACCTCAAGCCGTGACGGCAGTGACCCGGGTCGGTAGATGGGCTGGTCATGGACCATCGGTTCCAGTTTGCGGTTTTCAATCTCGGTAAACCGGGGCCGCACCATGGCCTCCAGCTCGTCCAGGCTTTGCGGCCCGTACACCGCCAAATGCATGATGTTGGCAGAGTAATGATTGCGCCAGAATTCCAGCAGATCCGGTCGCAGGGGATTCGTCTCGGTATCCTCCAGGGTGGTTATGTTGCCCACGGAAAACTTGCTGAAGGCATGTTCGGGGTTGGCGGCAGCTTTCTTGGCCGCGTAGATGCGCCGGCCGTCGTCTCGAAGGCCGGAACTGAATTCGGAATGCACAGCCCGACGCTCCCTCTCCACCAGGGCAGGCGTGAACAGCGGCGCGGAAAACTGCTGGGCGAAGCGGTCCAGTGCCGGCTCAAGAAAGCTGGCCTGGATGTCGAAGAAATAGTTGGTGTCCTGGAAGGCGGTAAAGGCGTTGTGGCTGCCGCCGTGACTCTTTATGAATTGCTGGTATTCGCCCGGCTCAGGGTACTTCTCGGTGCCCAGAAACAGCATGTGCTCGAGAAAATGCGCCATGCCGGCCCGATCCGCCGGGTCATCGCCACTGCCCACCGACACATTCAGCGAGGCCGCCGCCTTGTCGGAGTCCGGGTCGGACACCAGCAGAACCTCAAGACCGTTGTCCAGCGTGAGGTAACGGTAGCGGTTGTCATCGTTGGGGCTCTTGAGGGGCGTGACGGCGGCATTGGCCAGCGGGGCCAGCGCCGTCAGGAGGATCAGGAGGACAAACGACAGGCGCTTGCGCGCGGACTCTGTTGGCGATGGTGTGAACCGCATGGCGTGCTCCGTTCGTGATGGAATCGGGTGAGGCCGCTCAGTGGACGATGCTGTTCCGGGTCTGGCGCGGCTGCTGGTCCAGGGTCTTGCGTGCAAGACTGGCCGCGGCCTCGCCGTCCAGATCACCCGAGGCGATACGTTCCAATACGCTGGCCATGACGGCGGTGGATTGACGGTAATCCGCGAATTCCTGCTGGAAGGCGTCGTCGATGGCCTGGTAGACCGCCTGGATCTTTTCCTCCCGGCTGCCCTGGTTGGCCGCGGTGTCGTTGATGGCTCTCAGGCAGGCTCGGGCAATGGCGATGTAACGATCTGCGTTGGCATCCGGTTTGGGCTGTCTGGGCATGGTGATATCCGGTATCTGATGGCGAAGGGAACCCCGATTATGTCATCGGCGTCAGTGCATTTCATGTCGATCTTTTAATGGCCTGGACCATGGCGCCGGGTCCGGCGGGCAGCCTGGCGGTGCTGTGCTAATCTCAATCTAGACTGTCGGCCGCGACAGTTGCCGGCAGGGCCCGGTCCGGCGGCGAGATTAGAGTTTTTGCTCTATGTAAATCAAGGGCTTAAAGAGCATTTGCTCTAAAAAAGTACAATACATGAGAAACTCAATTACGTAGAATACGACACGATTTTCGGGCGTCTGGCGATTGGCCCCACGCGGGGATCGCAGGAAAATAAAACGACAAGCAGGATGGAGTATCGATGAATTACTTTCTGACAGGTGGAACGGGTTTCATTGGCCGGTTTCTGGTAGAGAAGTTGCTGGCTCGTGGCGGCACCGTGCATGTGCTGGTGAGGGAGGAGTCCCGCTTCAAGATCGACAAGCTCAAGGAGCGCTGGGGTGCCACCGATGACCAGGTCAAGGTGGTGATCGGCGACCTGGCCAAGCCCAAGCTGGGCATCAGTGCCAAGGATCTGAAGGCGCTCAAGGGCAATGTGGACCACTTTTTCCACCTGGCGGCGGTTTACGACATGGGCGCCGACGAAGACGCCCAGGCGGCCACCAACATCGAGGGTACCCGCAACGCCATCAATGCCGCTGAAGCCATGGATGCCAAGCGCTTTCACCATGTCTCCTCCATTGCGGCGGCCGGCCTGTTCAAGGGCACCTTTCGGGAGGACATGTTCGAGGAAGCCGAGAAACTCGACCATCCCTATCTCAAGACCAAGCATGAGTCCGAGAAGGTGGTGCGCACCGAGTGCAAGGTGCCGTTCCGGATCTACCGCCCGGGCATGGTGATCGGCCACTCCAAGACCGGTGAAATGGACAAGGTCGACGGCCCCTACTACTTCTTCAAGCTGATTCAGAAGATCCGCCGTGCGCTGCCCCAGTGGGTACCCACCATCGGTATCGAGGGCGGCCGCCTGAACGTGGTGCCGGTGGATTTCGTGGTGGATGCCCTGGACCACATCGCCCACCTGGACGGTGAGGACGGCAACTGCTTCCACCTGGTGGATACCGACCCCTACAAGGTGGGCGAGATCCTCAACATTTTCGCCGAGGCCGGTCATGCGCCCCGCATGGCCATGCGGGTGGACTCCCGGATGTTCGGTTTCATTCCGCCCTTCATCCGCCAGAGTGTAAAGAACCTGCCGCCGGTCAAGCGCATCACCAGCGCCCTGCTGGACGACATGGGTATTCCCCCCTCGGTGCTGTCCTTCATCAATTATCCGACCCGCTTTGACGCCCGTGAGACCGAGCGGGTTTTGAAGGGAACCGGAATTGAAGTGCCGCGGCTGGAAAGCTACGCGCCGGTGATCTGGGACTTCTGGGAGCGTCACCTGGACCCGGACCTGTTCAAGGACCGCACCCTCAAGGGCGCTGTCGAGGGCCGGGTCTGCGTGGTCACCGGTGCCACCTCCGGTATCGGTCTGGCCACCGCCGAGAAGCTGGCGGACGCCGGTGCCATCCTGGTGATCGGTGCCCGCAAGAAAGAGCGCCTGGCCGAAGTGGCCAAGCAGCTGGAGGCCCGTGGCGCCAGCGTTCACGCCTACCAGTGTGACTTCTCTGAAATGGAGGACGCCGACCGGTTCATCAAGACCGTGCTGGACAACCACGGCCACGTGGACGTGTTGGTGAACAACGCCGGCCGTTCCATCCGCCGTTCACTGAACCTGTCCTTTGACCGTTTCCATGATTTTGAGCGCACCATGCAGCTGAACTACTTCGGTTCCGTGCGCCTGATCATGGGCTTCGCTCCCTCCATGCTGGAGCGTGGCCGTGGCCATGTGGTCAATATCTCGTCCATTGGTGTGCTCACCAATGCGCCCCGCTTCTCCGCCTATGTGGCGTCGAAGTCCGCGCTGGATGCCTTCAGCCGCTGTGCCGCCGCGGAGTGGTCGGATCGCAACGTCACCTTCACCACCATCAACATGCCGCTGGTGAAGACCCCGATGATCGCCCCCACCAAGATCTATGATCAGGTGCCGACGTTAACGCCGGACGAGGCCGCCGACATGGTGGCGGACGCCATCGTTTACCGGCCCAAGCGCATCGCCACACGGCTGGGCACCTTTGCCCAGGTGCTGCATGCGGTGGCGCCAAAGATGGGTGAGATCGTGATGAACACCGGTTACCGCATGTTCCCGGACAGCACTGCGGCCGCCGGGGTGCCCGGTGGTGCCAAGCCCAAGGTGTCCAGTGAGCAGGTGGCCTTCGCCGCCATCATGCGGGGTATCTACTGGTAACAGTCTGCCCTGAAAGAAAAAACCCGCCACAGTTCACGCTGTGGCGGGTTTTTTTTGGTCGGTCCGTCAGGCCGCGCTGTCCGGATCGGCCGGCTCAGGCGGCGGGTAACCCCCGAGCTGTTTCCAGCGGTTGACGATGCCGCAGAACAGGTCAGCGGTTTTCTCGGCGTCGTAGGCGGCTGAATGGGCTTCCTTGTTGCTGAAGGGAATGCCCGCCAGCTTGCAGGCCTGGGCCAGCACCGTGTGGCCATAGGCGAGGCCTGCGAGGGTGGCCGTGTCGAAGGTCGAGAAAGGGTGGAAAGGGTTGCGCTTGATGTCGGCGCGCTCGGCGGCGGCAAACAGGAAACTGTGATCAAAGGTGGCGTTGTGGCCCACCAGGATCGCCCGTTTGCAGCCGTGGGCCTTCACCGCCTTGCGAACGGCGCTGAGGATCTCACTGAGGGCTTCCCGCTCCGGCACCGCCTCCCGTTCGATGTCGTAGGGATCGATACCGGTGAAATCCAGCGCCGACTGCTCCAGATTGGCGCCTTCGATGGGGGGGGGCGGCCGGGGCGCTCGTGGTGGGAGCCCTCGCGGGCTGTACCGGTGACACGGTCGGCGGCCGGGCCGCCGGATCGGGCTCGCCGACCGCGCAGGCGTCGTTCTTCGTCTTCGGGGACCTCGTCT
>NZ_JAWVZL010000008.1:0-58002 GCF_033722195.1 Marinobacter sp. | reverse complement strand
GCTGCCCTAGACCTTTCCGGAACGGGGGCCCAGCAGGGTTTCCTTGGCCTCATTCAGCTTGGCGGCCAGGTAGTCACTGCCGCCGCGGTCGGGATGGCACTTCTGCATCAGCCTGCGGTGGGCGGCCACGATGGTGTCGCGATCGGCTCCCGGAGCCACCCCCAGAATCTCGCAGGCCTCCCTTTCCGACATCGCCAGGGCGACCGGACTGCGATCCCCGCTGGCCTGGCCCGCTCCGGCCTCTCCCCGGTTTGCGCCATTGCCACCCAGCTGCCGGTATAGCCGGCTGAGGAAGGGCAGGTATCGCAACAGCGCCGGCAGCTTGCGCAAGAGTGGCACCAGAGCGGCCAGCCCCGCCACCAGAACGTGGACCCGGCCGGTCAGAACCATGAACAGCAGAATCGCACCCACCACCGCCGTCGCCACTTTCCAGCGGGCAGCCTTTTTCTGTTCTGGCCCCAGGCCGGCCCAGTACTTCAGCACCACGAACACCAGCACGGTCAGGCCAAGGCCCAGAATCAGTTGCATTCAAGCCATCTCTTTATAGGTGAAAACCGTAAGCTCTACAGATTGTCATAGCGGCGCTGCTATCATGCCATGCTTGCCCGGTCCTGTTACTGACCGGCTCTGGCGTTGGCAATTCCACACCGACGTCATTATGGAGCAGCGGGCTGACACTGTCATGACAGCGTCCATGAGTAGGTAGCCTCCTATCTTTAGGCTATAATGCCCGCTCCGGAGCCATCATCACCGGCCCAGCGGGCTGACCGGCGCCGGCCTCCAAAAGTTGGCATTCGAACGGGCGGCGGCCAGACAACCGCCCCGACCAAGGATATTTGTTTTCAGGACCCGAACCATGCGACTAGCCTCTCGTTTTGTCATCGTCATCCTCTTCCTCGGCGTGGTGCTTGGCGGCATTTTTGGCTACAAGTTCTACCAGTTCGGCCAGATGCAGGAGCAGTTCTCCCAGCCCCAGCCGCCCGCTATCGTCAGCGCCACCACCGCCGAGACCCAGTCCTGGCTGCCGGCCATCAAGTCCGTTGGCAGTATTGAGGCTGTCAATGGCATCCGGATCGCCAACGAGGTCCCCGGGGTGGTGGAAGCCATCAATTTTGAATCCGGTGATACCGTGGACGCCGGCGACGTGCTGATTCGCCTGAATGCCGAGATTGACGAAGCCGCGCTGCGCACCCGCCGCGCCGAGGCCCAGCTCGCCGAGCAGGAATTCAAGCGTGTGGCGGACCTGCTGCCCAAGCGCGCCGTGTCCCAGTCCCAGTACGACGAGGCCAAGGCCAACTACGACGCCGCCCGGGCCCGGGTCAATGAGGCCGAGGCCCAGCTCAGCAAGAAAATCATCCGGGCGCCCTTCCCGGGCAACCTTGGCCTGCGCATGGTGGACCAGGGTGAATACCTGGCCACCGGCTCCGCCATCGTCGAGATCAACATGCTGGATCCGATCTACGTGGACTACACCCTGTCGGAGCGCGAACTGGCCAAGCTGGACACCGGCTACGAAGTCGTCGTGACCGTGGCTGCGGTGCCGGACCAGACCTTCAGCGGCCGGGTCACCGCCATCAACTCCTCGGTCAACCCGGAAACCCGCACGGTTCGGGTACGCGCCACCCTGGACAACGCCGAGCAGGTGCTCAAGCCGGGCATGTTCGCCACCATCATGACCCGCCAGCCCCAACCCAGGGATGTGGTCACCGTGCCGCGCACCGCCATTTCCTACAACACCTACGGTGACTTCGTGTTCGTGATCACCGACAACGATGACGGCGAGCAGGTGGTTGAGCGCCGCACCGTGACCACCGGCGATACCCGTGACGGCCGCGTGGCCGTATTGAACGGCCTGGAAGCCGGCGAGCAGGTGGTGGCCAAAGGTCTGTTGAGACTGCGGGCCGGCCAGCGGGTGGAGATCCAGGAGCCGGAGGACGCGCAGACCGGCCAGCAGTCGGGTGAGAACACCGGTGCGGAGGCGTCTGAGTAATGCGATTCACCGACGTCTTCATCCACCGGCCCGTGCTGGCGACGGTGGTCAGCCTGCTCATACTCCTGCTCGGCGCCCGCGCCGCCCTGGAGATGGAAATCCGTCAGTATCCGGAGCTGGAAAGCACCACGGTCACCGTGACCACGGCCTATCCCGGTGCCAGCTCCGACCTGATCAAGGGCTTCATTACGACACCGCTGCAGCAGGCCATTGCCGAGGCCAGCGGTATCGATTACCTGACCTCCACCAGCTCCCAGGGTACCTCCACCATCACCGCCAAGATGGAGCTGAACTACGACGCCAACGCAGCGCTGGCGGAGATCCAGGCCAAGGTGGCCAGCCAGCGCAACGTGCTGCCGGAAGCGGCCCAGGATCCGGTGATCACCTCCACCACCGGCGACTCCACCGCCCTGATGTACATCGCCTTCTACAGCACCGAGCTGGACGTACCCCAGATCACCGACTATCTCACCCGCGTGGTGCAGCCCAAACTGCAGGCCCTCAACGGTGTCGGCAAGGCCAACCTGCTGGGCCGCCAGTTCGCCCTGCGGGTATGGCTGAATCCGGAGCGGCTGTCGGCGGTGGATCTGACCCCTCAGGAAGTGGTAGGCGTGCTGCTCAGCAACAACTACCAGGCTGCGGTGGGCAACACCAAGGGCGAATTCGTCGAAATCAGCATGACCAGCAACACCGACGTGGGGGACCCGGAGCAGTTCCAGGACCTGGTGGTCAAACAGGACAACGGTACCCTGGTGCGGCTGCGGGACATCGCCCGGGTGGAGCTGGGCTCGCAGACCTACGACCAGCTCGCTCTCTACAAGGGCCAGCCCGCCACCTACGTGGCCATCGAGCTGTCTCCCGGCGCCAACCCGCTGACCGTGGCGGGCCTGGTGAAGGATGAGCTGCCCGGCATCGAGCAGCAGTTGCCGTCCGGACTCAGCGTCAAGCTGGCCTACGACGCCTCCGACTTCATCGAGGATTCCATCAACGAGGTCATCAAGACCCTGCTGGAAGCCCTGATCATCGTGCTGGTGGTGGTGTTTCTCTGCCTGGGTTCGGTCCGCGCCGCCATCGTGCCCTCGGTGGCGGTGCCCCTGTCCCTGATCGGCGGAGCCTTCCTCATGCTGATTATGGGTTTCTCCCTGAACCTGCTCACCCTGTTGTCGATGGTGCTGGCCATCGGCCTGGTGGTGGACGACGCCATCATCATGGTGGAGAACGTCCATCGTCACATCGAGGCCGGTGAGTCCCGCTTCGACGCCGCCATCAATGGCGCCCGGGAAATGGCGGTGCCCATCATCGCCATGACCACCACCCTGGTGGCGGTGTACGCCCCGATCGGATTCATGGGCGGCCTGGTGGGCTCACTGTTCACCGAGTTTGCCTTCACACTCGCCGGCACTGTGGTGATTTCCGGCGTCGTGGCGCTGACCCTCTCCCCCATGCTGTCCGGCAAGGTGCTCAAGCCCCACGGCAACCCCGGCTGGTTCGAAAACCGGGTGGAACGCACCTTCACGGGCCTGGCCAACGGCTACAAGCGGGCCCTGGCCAGCCTGATGCAGACCACCTCGGTGGTGGTGTTCTTCGCGGTGGTGTTGCTGGCATCCATTTACTTCATGGTGACCATGAGCCAGAACGAGCTGGCGCCCACCGAAGACCAGGGCATTCTGTTCTACCAGGGCCTGGGCCCGCAGACCTCCACCCTGGACTACCTGGTGGAGCACGGCAACGAGATCCAGGAACGGATGTCGACCCTGCCCGGCTACAACGAGGATTTCCAGATCGTTGGCATCACCGGTCCCAACGCCGTCTTTGGCGGTTTCAAGATGGCGCCCTGGAGCCAGCGGGAGATCACCCAGTTCGAGGTCCAGCCCATGCTCCAGGAAGAACTCAAGAAGGTTACCGGCCTGCAGACCGCGGTGTTTCCGCGGCCCTCCCTGCCTGGTTCCGGGGGCGGCCTGCCATTCCAGTTCGTGATCACCACCGGCCAGGACTACGAACAGCTCAACAGCGCCGCCGACGAGCTGCTGGGCAAGGCCATGGGCAGCGGCAACTTCATGTTCCTGCAGAAGTCCATCGAGTTCGACCGGCCGGTAATCCGCGTCAACGTGGATCGGGACCGCGTCGCCGACCTGGGTCTCTCCATGCAGGACGTGGCCCAGACCATGAGCAGCATGCTCGGTGGCGGCTACATCAACCGCTTCAACATGGAGGGTCGCTCCTACCAGGTGATTCCCCAGGTGGATCAGCAGTTCCGGCTCGACGAGCAGATGCTGAACGACTACTACATCCGCTCCGACAGCGGCGAGCTGGTGCCCCTGGGCAGCGTGATCAGCTTCGAGAAGGACGTGGAGCCCTCCCAGCGCACCCAGTTCAACCAGCTCAACTCCCTGACCCTGGAGGGCGTGCCGAAACCGGGGGTCACCGCCGGCGACGCCATGGCGTTCATGGAGAAGACCGCCGCCGAGACCCTGCCCCAGGGCTTCAGCTACGACTACACCGGCCAGACCCGGCAGCTGGCGACCCAGGGCAGCGCCCTGATGATCACCTTCTTCCTGTCGCTGCTGGTGATCTACCTGGTGCTGGCGGCCCAGTTCGAGAGCTGGCGGGATCCCTTCATCATTCTGGTGTCGGTGCCGCTGTCGGTGGCAGGCGCCATGGCGTTCATCGTACTGGGCTTTGCCACCATGAACATCTATACCCAGGTGGGCCTGATCACGCTGATCGGGGTGGTGTCGAAGAACGGTATCCTGATCGTGGAGTTTGCCAATCAGCTCCAGAAGGACCGCGGCCTCAACAAACGGGACGCGGTGATCGAGGCCGCCGCCATCCGATTGCGGCCCATCATCATGACCTCGCTGGCATTGATCTTCGCCATGGTGCCCCTGCTGATCGCCGTGGGGCCTGGCGCCGAGAGCCGCTTCGCCATCGGTCTGACCATCGTGGCCGGACTGGGCATCGGCACGTTGTTCACCGTCTTCGTACTGCCGGCCTTCTACATCCTGATGGCACGCCAGCACGAGCAAATCAGGGAGTCTTCCGGCGACAGCAGCAGCGCCCCGGCGCATTGATCGCCGTGATCCCCGACGCCCGGCCGGTCATCCCGCCGGGCTTTTTTTGCTCAGGCGGCGGTCAGCCGTTGCACCGAGCCGGCAGTCAGGACCTCACACTGGTTCCGCAGACGGGCGCGCCAAACCAGGGTGTCGCTCGGCAGCTCACCGAAATGCTCGCGATAAAGGGAGGCAAACCGGCCCAGGTGACTGAATCCCTCATCCATCGCATGCCAGGCGATACTGGGGTTGTCGCAGTGACAGCGCAGCAGACTCTGGCGTAAACGGATCAGCCGGCACCGTTGATAGAAACGGTAGGGTGTCATGCCGGTCTGGGCCTTCATCAGGTAGTAGAGATTGCGCTCGCTGGCGGCCGCAACGCTGGCCAGGGTAGGCAGGTCAAAGCGCCAACGTGGGTGGCTGTGGAGGAATCGCACCGCCCGCCGAACCCGCTCGTCCTCAGGAGCCGGCGGTGCAGGGACCGGCGCCCGAGCCGGATCTTGCAGGGCTCGTTGCAGACGCTGGAGAAAGTGCTCGGTCACCTCGATGGCATCGCAATGGTCGCGGAAGAAACGCGATCGCGACAGGTATCCCGCCAACAGGGGCTCGGCCCAGGCGGTCCGGTACAGACCGGCGGCCGGCACCAATGCCTGGTCGGCGGGCCACTGCACGATCATGGCGTCGGCCGTGGCCGGCGCTGTCATCACCATTTTCAGCGCCGGACCGAGCACCACCAGATCACCGGCCCGCGCCTGCAGACAGCCGCCCGCATCGATTCGAATCCGACCCGAGCGCACCATCAGCAGGCCGGTGCGGTCACTCTTGATGCCGCTTAGCCGGAAAGCCTGACGGGCCACAATGTGACAGATCTGGCCGGAATCCACCGCCAGCGACGACAGCGATCCCATCATCCGCCGGGGCGAGCTCACCGCCAGCGTCAGCGACGGGCAGTGACCGAATATCCGCAAGGCGGTAATCCAGGCTCGGGCATCGCCGTCAATGAGTCGTGCATAGGCCGCGAGCTCGCGGCAACCACTCAGCGCATCAGACAACATGATCTCCTTGTTGACTGAAGCTGTATATCCGAACGCGGCCGCGCCCGAAAGCCGGATATTGCAATGTCATGGGATCAGGCGAGGTAGTCCAGCGGGCTTTGACTTAGATCAAGGTAGGTGCTGATGATCTGATCCCAGGGCCCGGGCCTTGCCAGCAGGAAGCCCTGTACACGGTCACAGTGCAGCGACTGCAGCACGCGTCGCTGGGCCTCCGTTTCGAGGCCCTCCGCCACGGTCTCGAGCCCCAGTGCGGCGGCAATGGCGAGAATGGCGCTGACGATCTGGTCGTCGCTGTCACTGCCACCCAGGCGACTGATGAACTGACGGTCGATTTTCAACACGTGAATGGGTAGGTTGTGCAGGTAGGCAAGAGACGAATAGCCGGTGCCGAAATCGTCGATGGCCACCCGTACGCCCTGCTGGCCGAACTGCCTGAGCTGGTCGAGGCAGTGCCGGGACAGGTGCATCAGGTGGGTTTCAGTGATTTCCAGCTCAGGCCGCCAACCCAGCCGCTCAAGGTCGTTGAACAGCGGCTCCAGCATCGGGCCAAGCCTTTCATCGGCGATGTGCCGGGCCGACAGGTTGATGGCGAGCCGCCGGTCCGGCTGCAGGCATTGGTCCGCCCCGGCCAGGTCATGACGGATCAGGGCAACCAGGCGTTCAGTCAGCGGATGCATCAGCCCGCGGACCTCCGCCAGAGGGACGAATTCCCCTGGCGAGACAGCACCGAACTCCGGATGCTGCCAGCGGATCAGCGCCTCCAGACCAACAAGATCCCCCCGCTTGACCGAGAACTGCGGCTGATACACCACGGAAAATTCCTGAGGCGCCGTTTTCAGCGACACCAACAGGGCTTCGGAGAGTCGCTGGTGGCGCAGCACAACCTCAGACAACGCCGAATCGAAAGCCCGGAAGCAGGCCCTGCCCGCGGTTTTTGCGGCGTACATGGCCTTGTCCGATTTCTCCAGCAGCTGTGGCCCTGTGGTGCCGTCGCGGGGGAAGAGCGCGGTGCCGATGGAGACAGACAGGAAGTGCTCTCGACCGTCAGCAATCACCGGGGCACGGAAGGCACTGACCATACGCTGGCATATCTGCTCGAGCTGTTCACCGTTTTCTCCCAGCTCCACGATGGCGGCGAACTCATCGCCGGACAGGCGCGCCACTATGTCACTCTGACGCACCACCGAGCGAATGCACTGGGCGGCCTGGCGAAGCACCTTGTCACCCACCGCATGGCCATGGAGATCGTTGATCTCCTTGAAGTAGTCCAGGTCGATGAACATTACCGCGAAGGTCTTCCCCGGCTCCGGCCGCTGGCGTACCCTGGAATCCAGGAATTCGGTAAACAGAGTACGGTTGGGAAGCTCGGTCAGGGGATCGTAATACGCCATGCTGGCAAGGGGTTCGCTGGCCCGGGTCACTTCCCCCACGTCCATGAAGACACCGGCGTAGAAAAGGTCCGAGTCACCTTCGACCTGATAGATCGTCAGCCATTGCGGATAGACATTACCATCCTTGCGACGGTTCCAGATCAGGCCCTCCCAACGGCCGTTCCGATTCAGTCGCTGCCAGAGATCGCTATAGAAGCTGGCACTATGCAGACCGGAACTGAGCAAGGAAGGCTTCTGACCCAGCACTTCTTCAGGCTGATAGCCCGTGATGCGCGCAAAGGCGCGGTTGACGTAAGTAATACGTTGCCCGCGGGATGCCATCATGACCGCCTTGGGCAGGCGGTCGACAAAATATCTGAAATCGGATTCAGCCATCATTGGCGTAGACATGACCATGCTCCCGGTAAGGGATACTCCACTCGATTGATTCATGTTAGCTCCTCGCACCCGGTAACCTAGCCGGATACTGCAAACTGATGAAATCCTTCGAAAGTCTCGGAAAATGCCAAATCCGGGGGAATCTCTGCAGTATGTGGACATCCGCACATCCTGCCGCAGGCCATAGTCCATGGAACGTCAATCGCCTGAAGGGATCCTCATGCGCCGCAACCTGCCCGTCACTGACAAGGAAGTCACTTACCCCTCTGAGCTTCACCTGATAACAACCACCGACCTGGACAGCCGCATCACCGCGGTTAACGAGGACTTTCTGAAGGTGTCAGGGTTCTCAAGGGATGAACTGATCGGCGAATACCACAACCTTATTCGCCACCCCGACATGCCGGAAGCAGCCTTCGCGGACCTTTGGGCAACGCTCAAGCGCGGGGAGTCCTGGAAGGGACTGGTCAAGAACCGCTGCAAAAACGGCGATTACTACTGGGTCGATGCCTTTGTCACCCCCATCTATCAGAACGGAACCGTAGTGGAGTACCAATCCGTGCGTACCTGCCCCGAGCGAGACCAGATCGCACGAGCCGATAAGGTCTATCGGGCCTGGCGCAGTGGCAGCCGAGCGCGGCGCCTTGAGGTCCGGCAAAGGACATTGGGAACAGCGCTGGCAATGATCTTCACTGGTGTTGTCGGTACCAGTCTGGCGATAACCTGGTCGATACAGACGCTGACCGCGCTGGCCGCCCTTGTGCTGGTTGGGCTCGCAGGCTGTGCGGCCGCTCTCCGCCTGATTAACCCGTTGGTCAGGCTGGTCAACAACCTGCGACAGCACACCGATCCGGCCATGCCCTTCATCTACACGGGACGCCGGGACCAGACCGCCTGGCTCGCTTTCGAGAGCCAGAAGAAAGACTCCATACTCCGGGCCATTTCCGCCCGCATGCACAGCAATGCCGGCTCCATGCAAAACAGCAAGAGCCGAACACTGGAATGCGTGGCAAGCTCGGTTAGCAGTATCCGCCACCAGCAGGACGATCTGCAGGCCATAACACAGGCCTTCGCGGAACTCGGACAGAGCGTCGAGCGCGTCAGCGAGCTGACGACACGAACCCACGATGCAGCCAACACCATTCGTGCCTCCGCATCCCAGTGCCGGCAACGCATGACCGAGACCTCGGGGGGCATCGAGGCACTGGCGACACAATTGCGGGACGCCAACACCCGCATTCGCGACCGGGCCGCCAAGAACGAGGCCATTGGGGTCGTGGTGGAAGTCATATCCGGCATTGCCGAGCAGACCAACCTGCTGGCCCTGAACGCCGCCATCGAGGCCGCCCGGGCCGGCGAGCATGGCCGCGGCTTTGCCGTGGTGGCAGACGAGGTTCGTGCCCTCGCCCGCCGCACCCATGACTCCACCCAGGAAATCACCAACATTGTGGCAAGCCTTCAGGATGACACGGCCGAGGTGGTAAAACAGATCGACGCGGCTGTCGCCACCTCCGAGCATACCCGCCAGGTGACCGCCGAGACCGCTGCAGCGCTGGACGCTACCCTCGCCGATATCGCGGTGGTGGCCGAGTGCAGCCAGGAGGTGGCGGGCGCAACGGAGGAGCAGTCCGCCCTGAGTCTCCAGGTGGAAAGACAGGCTCGCAACCTGTTGGCGCTCGGGGACCGCTCCGTTACCAGCAGCGAACAGGCCCGCCAGGAATCCGAAACCTTATCCCAGAACGTTGACCAGGCCCACCTGCTGGCCAGCCATTTCCTCACCATGTTGGGTCGCCAGCCCGCCCTACCGGCTCCGATCACAGCAACCAGCCAGAGAGCCTGAGCAACGGCCGGACTCGCGCCGGCCGGCGCTTCATTGTAGGCTTGGGCCGAACTTCCTCCGCAATGGATCGACTGTGACCCTGGGCACCCTGTTCTGGATTTTCCTGCTCGGCTTTGCCGCCTGGTACTGGTGGCGGGCCAAGGCCATCAAGGACTTCGTGGTCAGCGCCGCCCACCAGCACTGCCAGCGGATGGACGTGATGCTGCTGGATGACGCGGTCTACCTGAGAGGGCTCTGGTTCAAACGCGACCAGGACGGTCACCTGCGGGTCTGGCGACGCTTCCTGTTCGATTTCACCGCCACCGGCGAGGAGCGCTACCTGGGCCGTATCATCATGCTGGGACGTCGCATCGAGCACATCGAACTGGAGCCCCACCGCTTCAACTGACGCCCCGCAACACAGCTGTCACAATCACCGGTCATGCTGTCAGCCCACGCACAAGGACGCAGACGACGGGACCTGTTCCAGGCTCCGTCGCATCAACAACCAATCCGGAGCTCAAATGGAGGTGACTCGGAGGTATCAACCGGACAGGTAGGCAAATTGGTCCAGGCAAGCAGTCGGCGGCAGCCCGAGCAGTGGCCGGGGGGAGAGCACATTATGCAGGATGGCCTTGGTTTCGAACTCCAGAGTCTCATCAGCCAGGAGCGCATCACCACACTTCTGCAACCCATCGTGGACACCGCGGAGGGCGTGGTCTACGGCTATGAGGCTCTGAGCCGCGGACCGTCGGACAGCCCCCTCCATGCCGCACCGATGCTGTTCGAGACCGCCGAGCGCTGCAACCTGACCCGGGAACTGGAAACTCTCTGCCTGCGCACGGCTGCGAGCACCTGGGCCGGCCACGGCGTGCCCCAGAAGCTCTTTGTCAATGTCAGCCCGGACATGCTACTGCCGCCGCGCTTCGAGACCGCCCGGCTGGTGGCGCTGCTCACCGCCAATCGGCTGTCGCCGTCGGACATCGTCATCGAACTGTCCGAACGCTACCCCACCACGGACCTGGCGGGCCTGCAGAAATCCCTGCAGTGGCTCAAGTCCCGGGGCTTCATCATCGCCATCGACGACCTGGGCAGCGGCTACTCGGGGCTCAAGCTCTGGTCCGAACTCAAGCCGGATTTCGTCAAGATCGACCGGCATTTCGTGCGGGACATCCAGGACGATCTGGTCAAGAGGGAGTTTGTGCGCTCGGTGGTGGACCTGTCCGAACGGCTGGGTTGCCGGCTGATTGCCGAAGGCGTGGAGACCGCGGCGGAGCTCAAGCTGATCAGTGAACTGGGCATTACCCTGGTGCAGGGTTTCCTGTTCGGCCGCCCCAAAGCCATCCCCACCGCCAGCCTGGAAGCATTGTTGCCTGCGCCTTGGCGGGCACCTCAGCGGTTAACGCAGGAGGCTGCCCTGAGCCTGTGCGAGCCAGTGGCCGCCATTGCACCGGACGCAACCCTGAACGAGGCCTGGCAGCGCCTGCACCGGGAGCCCCACCTGTTCGCCCTGCCAGTAGTGGAGGCCGGCCGGCCCCTGGGTCTGCTGCACAAATGGCGCATCCTGGAGACCTTCAGCACCCCCTACGGCCGCGCCCTCAACGAAAAGCGGGAGGTACTGCACCTGCTCAGCAGTGACGCCCTGGTGGTGGAGCACACCATGTCGCTGGAGGACATCAGCCAGCGCCTGATCGAGGAGGATCTGCACTACCTCAAGCAGCACTTCATCATCACCGAAGAGGGCCGCTATCTCGGCCTGGGAGCCACCCGCTCGCTGCTGCAGCAGATCACCGCCCAGAAGATCGAGAAGGCCCGGTATGCCAACCCGCTGACACTGCTGCCCGGCAACGTGCCCATCCAGCAGGCGCTGGAAGCCCAGGTCAATCTGGCCGGCGGCTTTACGCTGATCTATTTCGATATCAACAACTTCAAGCCTCTCAACGATGTCCTGGGCTACCGTACCGGTGACCGGGTCATCCTCAACCTGGCGGAAGCCCTGGTCAGCGAGTTCCCGGCCCGCAGCGACTTTGTCGGCCATATCGGCGGTGACGATTTCGTGGTCATCACCCGCAATGAGGATCCCGCCGCCGTCTGCGAACGGATCCAGCACGGTTTCGCCCTTAGCGCCCAGGCCTGCTACCCCGCTGACATGCAGGCGGCAGGCTTTGTCGAAAGCACCGGCCGGGACGGCCATCATGGCCGCTTTCCCCTGGTCAGCCTCTCCGCCGGCCTGGTCCGGGTCGGCCCGGGCGACCGCCGCACCGCCGACCAGCTGGCCGATACCGCGTCCTACGCCAAAACCCGCGCCAAGGCCTCGCCAGAGTATCGCTTCACCCAGTCAGTGGCCGCCGCCTGAAGCTCCGGCAGAGGCGCGGCCCACCATCTCCCCCAAATGGGCGATTCCGCATCGCCGGCCATTGACCAATACTCCCCCACGCATCGACGACATCCGGCCGCCCGCAGGCGGCCACCCACAAAAACAACAGGAGTCCACCATGCGTAACCTCATCACCGTGGCGGTGATGCTGGGCTGTGCCATTCTGGCCGCGCCCACGCTGAGCCACGCCAGCTACACCCAGACCCGTCATCCCATTGTGCTGGTGCACGGCGTCACCGGCTTCAACACCATTGGCGGTCTGATCAACTATTTCCACACCGTGCCCTGGAACCTGGAACGCAGCGGCGCACGGGTGTATTCCGCCAGTGTTTCTTTCGTCAACTCCAGCGAACAGCGCGGCCAGCAGCTTGCCAACTACATCAACGGGCTGCCGGCGGCCAAGGTCAATATCATGGCCCACAGCCAGGGTGCCCCCACGGCGCGTGTGACTGCCTCGCTGATTCCCCACCGGATCGCTTCCGTGACCTCCATCAACGGCGTCAACAAAGGCTCCAAAGTGGCCGATGTCGCCCGCGGCCTGATTCCGCCGGGCAGCTACGTCGAGGGCGGCGCCAACGCCATCGCCAATGCCCTGGGGGACATCGTCAACGCGCTGTCCGGCTCCAGCAATCCCCAGGACGGCGTGGCGGCCCTCGAAACCCTCACCAGCCGCGGCACCACCAGTCTCAACAATGCCCTGGGCTGGAAAGGCGTCAACCGCTGGTCCTGCGCCGGCACCAACGAGGACGTCTGGATCGGCGGCCAGCGGATCAAGTTCTTCTCCTGGACCGGCCGCTCGGTCTGGACCAACTGGACCGATGTCACCGACCCCTTCCTGGGGGTCACCTCGCTGGCCTTCGGCAACGAGCCCAACGATGGACTGGTGGGGGTCTGCTCCACCATGATGGGACGGGTCATCGGCACCCACTACGACATGAACCACGTGGATGCCATCAACCACCTGTTCGGCGCCCGCTCCTGGTGGACCGACCCGGTATCGCTCTACCGCAGCCACGCCAACCGTCTGAAAAACCGCGGTCTGTAACCTGATCCGCACCCCGGCAGCCTCAGGTTGCCGGGGTGTTTCCTGTTGGGGAGCCTCGCCCATGACCAAACCAACCTGGCTGACCGGCCTCGCCGTGACGGTACTTGCCGCCACACTCACCGGTGTCTGGCTGCGCCAGCCGGCGCCACCGGCCACCCCCGAGCCGCCGGTCAGCAACGCCACAGCCGCCAGCGCCGGAGCCGCGAACGCCGAACCGATCCAGACCCGGTCCGCCGCCCTGCCTGCCACCCATAGCGAAACCGAGGCGCCGACCTACAAAACACCCCCCAGCCTGGGCCCGGAGCCCTTTGCCGATTCCCTTCACGGCACCGATATCGACGGCCGCCTGGCGGCAAACGCCGCTGGTGAACTGATTCTGGACACCGCCACCCGGGATTTCTTCGACTATTTCCTCAACACCGTGGGGGAGGTCAGCCCGGAGCGGGCACTGGCTGAAATCGAGCGCCTGGCCCGGGACCACCTGCCGCCGGCCGCCGCCGACCAGGCCCTGGCACTGCTGGACGATTACCTGCGCTACAAACAGCAAGCCGTGGCCCTGGGTGATCGGCCGCTGGATCCGGCCCGGGCCCGGGACCCGGCCTATCAGCTGGGCATGTTCCAGCAAGCCCTGGGCGAGCTCAAGGCCCTGCGCCGCAGCGTCTTCAGCCCGCGGGCCCACGATGCCTTCTTCGGGCTGGAGGAAGCCTACGGCGACTACACCCTGGCCAGCCTGGCACTGCAGCAGCGCGACGACCTGACCCCAGCCGCCCGGGACACCCTGATGGAATGGCACCGCCAGCAGCTGCCACCGGTCATACGCCGAACCGAACAGCGCCTGCACGAAGACAGCGAGCGGCATGACCGGCACCAGCAGGCCATTGCCGCTGCCGCCTCCCCGGCCGACGCCGGCGAACGCCTGCGGGCACTGGGTCTGGCGGAGGAGCAGGTGGGTCAGATTGTGGGCTACCTGGAGGAACGGGCCACCTTCGATGACCAGTACCAGGCGTTCAGCATGGAGATGGCCCGACTGGAGGCGTCCGGCCTGGCCCATCAGGACCTGGCGGCACAGCGCTCGACCCTGCTGGAGCAGCACTTCCGGACCGAGCAGGCCCGAACCTGGGCCCGGCTGCGGGGGCTGGCGGCGGGCGATCGGCCCGGAACCACCGCGGCACCGGAATAAGCTCGAAAATGTGGCCCATTGCCGGTTGTCTCCGGCCCCGGGCTCTACACTGTGCGGATGGCAGTGGCCGGGACGGGGCGCATGAACATTTCAGAGCTCAGAGAACAGAAAGCTTCGGGATTTCGGCGGTTGCGCTTCACGCCGTTGCTGGAACGGGCCTTCCTGATCGAACGGGATAAAGGCCTGCGGGCGCGCTGCCGTCCCGTGAGTCTGAGCGCCCTCGCCCTGCTGGCCTGCTACGCCGGCCTTGACCTGGCGATGCTGCCGCCCGAGCTGGCACGGCAGACCCTGATGGTGCGGGGCCTGTTCACCACACCGGTGATCCTGATGGTGCTGATGCTGTCCTACCAGCCCATATCGGCCCGGCTTTTCAGCCGCTGCTATACCGTCGCCTACCTGGCTGGTGGTCTGAGTGTGGTGATCATCATCGCCCTGGCCCGCCTTCAGGGCGTGGCCATGCCCTACGACGGCATCCTGCTGATGCTGATGTTCGGCTACATGGTGATGGGACTGCCGTTCCGCTCGGTGTCGCTGGCCTCGCTACTGATTCTGGTGGCCTACCTGGCGATGGAAATCGCGGTGGCCACCCCGCTGCCGGAAGTGGCCATGAACGGCTTTTTCCTGGCCACCGCCAGCATCATCGGCATGGTGGGGGCATGGCTGAGCGAGTACCGCCAGCGCGCCCACTATCTGGACCGCCAGCTGCTGGCCCTGGGCCGACTGTCCGCCGAACGGGACAACCTCCGCAAGACCCACCTGATCACTGCCGCCAGCCATGACCTGCGTCAGCCCCTGCAGGTGATCAGCCTGCTGCTGGACAATCTCCGGCCGGAGCGGCTACCGCCCGACGAGGCTCCGCTGGTGGCCCGGCTGAAAGCCTCGCTGGCGCACTTCAACGGTCTGCTGGCCTCGGTACTGGACCTGTCCCGGCTGCAGGAGAACATGGTCATTCCGGCGCCGGCGGACCTCAGTGCCGACCAGGTGCTGCAGAACCTGGCCAACGCAGTGGCGGACGCGGCGGCGGAGCGGGGTGTGGTATTCACCGTGGGGCCGGTGGCCGGCCCGGTATTCCGTGCCGACCCGCAACTGCTCCACCGCGTGCTCCAGAACCTGGTACTCAACAGCCTGGAACACAGCGGCGCCAGCCGGATACGGGTCTGCGCCCTGGCGCAGGACGGACAGATCCGCTTCGAAGTGGAAGACAACGGCTGCGGCATCGATGCCCAGACCCGGGCCCGGGTTTTCGAACCCTTCTTCCGGGTGTCCGGCCAGGGTGCTGAGACCCGTGGCCTGGGGCTGGGGCTTGCCATCGTGCGGGAACTCACCGGGTTGATGGCCGGCCAGTGCGGTGTGTCGGCGGGCAGGGAACGCGGCTGCCGCTTCTGGGTGACACTGCCGGCTGTCACTTCGGTGGGGCCGGCACAGCGAACCGTCACACCGGCGCCGGCGACCCTCTAGATCAGCCCCAGAAGACGGGCCCGGGCCACACATTCGGTGCGGGAGTGGACACCGAGCTGGCTGAAAATGGCCTTCAGGTGGGTCTTGACGGTGTGATCAGTCAGATCCAGATGCTGGCAGATACGCTTGTTGGGCAGGCCCTCCGCCAGCAGTTGCAGGACCTCCTGCTGGCGCGGCGTCAGGTAGCAGGAGGTCGGCTCCGCCAGCGCCAGCTCCGGGAAGAAACGCTCGCCGCGGCTGACCTGGCGAACCATCCGTACCAGGGTGGCGCGGCCGGCGGCCTTGGACATATAACCCATGGCACCGGTCTGGTGAGCGCCGCGAATGACCCGCTCGTCCTCGGTGCTGGAGATGACCACCACCGGCACCGCCAGTCCGAGCGCGTCCAGCTCGCTGAAAAACACCATGCCGCCCTCCCCCGGCAGCCCCAGGTCCAGGAGCACCAGCCCGGTGTCGGGATGGGCTTTGAGATACCGGATGCCGGCGGCCACCGAGTCCGCCCGGCCCACCTGCAGCACCAGGCTCTCCTGCCGCAGGATCGCCGCCAGACCATCGGTGAAGAAGGGATGATCGTCGACAATCAATACCCGGCCCACTGGCGGGGCCGCCACAACGGAGCCCGGCCTGTCGACCGGGCTCCCGGCTGTTGACCTTGCCATGTCTGTCTCCGCGTCAGTCTTGTTGTTATTGCCTGAATTCGCGAACTCACACTATAGCGGCCAGGGCCATCCCCAACCGGCACCTGTTTAACAGTTTTGCCGATCCAGCCAGGCCCGGCTGGAAGCGCCGACTTGTCGTCACCCCGCTGTTTGGCCCATAGTTTCATTGTCGCAAAGGGAGAACCCATGACTTCATCCGATCAGGAGAAGGCCTTCAAAGGCTCCGACATCTTTATCAAAGCGCTGGAGAACGAGGGAGTCCGGTACATTTTCGCCGTGCCCGGCGAAGAGAACCTGGACCTGCTGGAATCCATCCGCAACTCCAGTATCGAGCTGATCATCAACCGCCATGAGCAGGCCGCCGGCTTCATGGCCGCCACCTACGGCCGCCTTACCGGCCGCGTCGGTGTCTGCCTGTCCACCCTGGGCCCCGGCGCCACCAACCTGATGACTGCGGCTGCCTACGCCACGCTGGGGGCCATGCCGATGCTGATGATCTCCGGCCAGAAGCCCATCAAGTCCTCCAAGCAGGGCCTGTTCCAGATCATCGACACCGTTCATTTGATGCGGCCACTGACCAAATACACCCGGCAGATCAGCAACGCCAACACCATTCCGGCGAAACTGCGCGAGGCGGTCCGGCTGGCCACCGAGGAGCGACCCGGCGCGGTGCACCTGGAACTGCCCGAGGACATTGCCGCCGAGGAAGCCGAGCGGGACACCCACATCTTCCGGCCCAGTGATGCCCGCAGGCCCTCCGCCAGCATCAAGAGCCTGCAAACCGCCTGCGACATGATTCTCTCGGCCCGGCACCCGCTGATCATGATCGGCGCCGGCGCCAACCGGAAACGGGTTTCCCAGGCCCTGGTGCACATGGTCAATGCCACCGGTATTCCGTTTTTCACCACCCAGATGGGCAAGGGCGTGGTGGATGAGCGCCACCCGCTCTATCTGGGCAGCGCCGCGCTCTCCACCGGTGATTTCGTGCACTGCGCCATCGACCATGCCGACCTGGTGATCAACGTGGGTCATGACGTGGTGGAGAAACCGCCGTTCTTCATGCAGCCGGGCGGCAAGAAGGTCATTCATATCAACTTCAGCCCGGCGGACGTGGACCCGGTCTATTTCCCCCAGCACGAGGTGATCGGCGACATCGCCAACAGCATTGACTGGCTGGCGGAGAATTGCGGCCAGAGCTCCGACCACGACTTCTCCACCTTCATGCGGGTCAAGGAATCGGTGGAGGAACACCTGGCCGAGCGCATCAGCGACGACCGCTTCCCCATCATCCCCCAACGTATTGTCCATGATATCCGCCAGGTGGTGCCGGAGGACGGCATCATTGCCCTGGACAACGGCATGTACAAGATCTGGTTTGCCCGCAACTACAAGGCCTACGACAACAATACAGTGCTGCTGGACAACGCCCTCGCCTCCATGGGCGCCGGCTTGCCCAGCGCCATGGCCGCGGCCATGCTGTACCCGAACCAGAAGGTGATGGCCATCTGTGGCGACGGCGGTTTCATGATGAACAGCCAGGAGCTGGAGACCGCGGTGCGGCTGAAGCTCAACCTCGTGATCGTGATCATCAACGACAACGGCTACGGCATGATCAAGTGGAAACAGAACCAGGATGGCTTCGAGAGTTTCGGCCTGGACTACGGCAATCCCGATTTCGTCCGCTACGCCGAGTCCTATGGCGCCACCGGGCACCGAGTCAGCTCCGCCGCCGACCTGAAGCCGACCCTGCTGAAAGCCATGAACGAGGGTGGCGTCCAGCTGGTGGAGGTGCCGGTGGACTACAGCGAGAACAACCGGGTGTTCAACGAGGAGCTGAGCCGGCTGACCTGCCAGATCTGACCCGGTGCGGCTTCGGCAATCCCCTACCCGGGTTCTGCCCATCGGGTGGTCGGGTTTTCTATACTGACTGCATCGCCCCGCAACCACGGACTGGAGTCATGGACAGCAAGAACGAGCACCACTACGCCATCAACCTCAACGTGCGCGGCATCCAGCCTTCCGCCACCCTGCGCATCAACGAGCTGAGCAACCAGCTCCGCGCTGAGGGCCGTGACATCATCAAGCTGGGCCTGGGCCAGTCGCCGTTTCCGGTGCCGGACCGGGTGGTGGCCGCGTTACAGACCCACGCCCATGAGAAGGACTACCTCCCGGTCAAGGGCCTGAAAACCCTGCGGGAAGCCATCGCCGGCTATATCGGCCGCAGTGAGCGCATGCGGTGCAGCTGGGAGGACGTGCTGATCGGCCCGGGCTCCAAGGAGCTGCTGTTCATCATGCAGCTGGCCTACTACGGCGACCTGCTGATCCCCCGCCCCAGCTGGGTCTCGTACGCGCCCCAGGCCCGCATCATCGGCCGCTCGGTGCACTGGCTGCCCACCCACGCCGAGAACAACTGGCAGCTCACTGCCGAGGAGCTGGACATTGTCTGCCGGGACGACCCGTCACGGCCGCGCATCCTGATCCTCAACTACCCCTCCAACCCCACCGGCTGCACCTACACTGACGACCAGTTGCTGGCCATCGCCAATGTGGCCCGCAAGTACCGGCTGATCCTGTTGTCGGACGAAATCTACGGCGAAGTGCACTTCGAGGGCCGGCACAAGTCCATCGCCCGCTACTACCCGGAGGGCACCATCATCAGCACCGGTCTGTCCAAGTGGGCCGGCGCCGGTGGCTGGCGCCTGGGTACCTTCATCTTCCCCCGGGAACTGCGGCCGTTGCAGGATGCCATGGCCATCATCGCATCGGAGACCTACACCGCCACCAGTGCCCCCATCCAGCACGCCGCCATTGCCGCCTTCAACGGCGGTGACGACCTGGACGAATACCTCAAGCAGTCCCGTCGGGTCCTGAAGGTGGTGGGGGAATACCTGCACCGGCGCCTGACGGAAATGGAGGTGGCCACCCAGAAGCCGGAGGGCGCCTTCTACCTGTTCCCGGACTTCTCCGCCTACCGGGACGCCCTGGCAAAACGGGACATCAAGACCAGCCCGGCGCTGTGCAAATCCTTGCTGGAGGACATTGGCGTTGCCATCCTGCCGGCCAGTGACTTCGGGTTCGTGCCGGACCAGCTCAGCGCCCGCCTGGCGTTCGTGGATTTCGACGGCGCCGAGGCGCTGAGGCTGGCGGCCCAAGACTACGGCGACCAGGCCCTCGACGACGGCTTCATCGACCAGGCCTGCCCCCGCCTGAAGCTGGCCATGGACAAACTGGAGAGCTGGCTGAAAAAGCTGTAGAAGCGGTAAAAGCCGTCGTGGCGGTGAACCCGGCCCCCGGGTTTACCGCCTGTCTTTTGTGAATTCTGCAAGGAGCCCTGCGTGCACGAAATCGCTGACTTCGCCGAACAACTCGCCCGGGAAGCCGGCGACCTGATCAAACACGAGCGGGAACACAATCCCCTTCGCACCGACTACAAGGACCAGACCGAGCTGGTCACCCACGCCGATCTGATGGCGGACAAACTGATCACCGACGCCATCCGCGAGCGCTATCCGGACCATCGCATCCTGTCGGAAGAGTCCCGGCCCGACAAGAGCCAGGCTGCCGACCTGGACAGCCCGCTGTGGATCATCGACCCCATCGACGGCACCGTGAACTACGCCTACGGCCAGCATCAGGTGGCGGTCTCCATTGCCTACGCCGAGGGCGGTCATGTACAGGTGGGGGTGGTGCATGCGCCCTTTGTCGGCGAAACCTTCCGCGCCGTTCGTGGCGAAGGCGCCACCCTCAATGGCCGGAGCATCCAGCACAGCGGCGCCACCAAACCGAGGGACTCGCTGTTCGCCACCGGTTTTCCCTATACCAAGGACAAGCTGGCGCCGCTGATAAAAAGGCTCGAGGTGATGATCCACCACTGCCGCGACCTGCGCCGGGTGGGTTCCGCGGCACTGGACATCTGCTGGGTGGCCTGCGGCCGGCTGGACGCCTACTACGAGTCGGTCAGCCCCTGGGACTTCGCCGCCGGCCGCCTGATTGCCCTCGAGGCGGGGGCCAGCGCCGGGCATTTCACGGAGGTGCCGGGGGGCAAGCCCGCCGACCTTTGGGGGCAGGATCTGCTGATCAGTGCGCCCGGGATTTATGATGAGCTTCGGTCGTTGCTGAAGTCCGCTAGTTAGGAAAATACCTGGGCCTGGAAGGTTTGGAGTCAGGCACCATCAGTCAGCCCCAAACCCCCTCAGCCACAAGCCCCCAGCTTTCATCAAACTCCGCACTGGGCACCCGCTCGAACGACGACCGCACAAACCGCTGGATGCGGCCTTCCACGTACACCATCACCCAGTCCGAGGCCCGGGTAGCGCTGGTGCGGGGTGTCAGGCCCTGGCGGATGTCGCCCTCCTTGAGAACCTGGCGAATCTGGGTCTCCAGGCGCTCGAAGAACTGGGAGGCGCGCCGGCGCAGGCCCTCGTCCTCACCCATCAGGGCATCCCCGGTCAGCACCCGGCACAGGCCCGGATTGCGCTCGGCGAACACCAGCACCAGATGCACCAGTTGCCGCAAGCGGGCGCGGGCATCGTCCTGCTCCTGCAGGATCACCTGGCAGCGGGAGAAGACCGCCTCCTCGGCAAACTCGATCAGATGCTCGAACATCTTGCGCTTGCTGGGAAAATGCCGGTACAGCGCCGCCTCGGTGACGCCCACCTGGCGGGCCAGACCGGCGGTGGTGATACGGGCACCGGGATCGGTTTCCAGCAGGCCCACGAGGGCCTGGAGGATAAGGTCGCGACGGCTGGGCTCGGTCTGGCTCATACGGCAGGAACTCCGCTAACCCCGGCCGGGCCGGGGTACAGGCATCGGAAAGCGGCGGTCAGAAGAAGGTACCGTCCAGGGGCGAGGACGCACTGGCGTACAGCTTTTTCGGCATCCGGCCGGAGAGGTAGGCATCGCGGCCAGCCTCCACCGCCAGCCGCATCGCCTTGGCCATGCGGATGGGGTCCTGGGCCAGGGCGATGGCGGTGTTCATCAGCACCCCATCACAGCCCAGCTCCATGGCGATGGTGGCGTCGGAGGCGGTGCCCACGCCCGCATCCACCAATACAGGCACCCTGGCGTTCTCAACGATGAGGCGGATGTTGTAGCGGTTCTGGATGCCCAGGCCGGACCCGATGGGGGCGCCCAGCGGCATGATGGCGATGCAGCCGATCTCCTCCAGGCGCTTGGCCAGCAGCGGGTCGTCGGAGCAGTAGACCATCACCTTGAAGCCGTCCCTGACCAGCTCTTCCGCCGCCACCAGGGTCTCGGTCATGTTGGGGTAGAGGGTCTTTTCCTCCCCCAGCACTTCCAGCTTAACCAGGTCGTGGCCGTCCAGCAGTTCCCGGGCCAGTTTGCAGGTACGGACCGCGTCCTTGGCGGTGTAGCAGCCGGCGGTGTTGGGCAGGATGGTGTAGCGCTCCGGCGACACCACATCCAGCAGGTTGGGCTCGTCCGGGTTCTGGCCGATGTTGGTGCGCCGGACCGCGACAGTCACGATCTCGGCACCGCTGGTCTCTATGGCGTGGCCGGTTTCGGTCAGGTCCCGGTATTTACCGGTACCCACCAGCAGACGGGAGTTGTACTGGCGACCATCAATGATCAGGGGTTTGTCTTCCGGCAGGGGCCGCTTGCTGTCGTCGCTCATACTGCACCTTTTGTTGTAAGCATGGAGTGGATCGGGCGCTGGTTGTTGCTCTGCAACGCGCTAGCCACCCCCGATGGCATGCACCACCTCGACGCGATCGCCGGGGCTGAGGGTATACTCGCTGTGGCTGCTGCGGGGCACTATGTCTTCGTTGACCTCCACCGCCAGACGCCGGCCACGGATGGACAGCTGATCCAGCAGATCGGCAATGGTGGCATTGGCCGGAACCTCCAGGGGCTCACCGTTGAGCTGGATTTCCATCATCGTCAGAACTCCTAAACAGACCCGGGCCGCTGCCAGGCGCTGGCCACCAGCAGGCCCCAGCCAATCATGAAACAGACCCCGCCAACAGGCGTCACCGCACCCAGGGCCGGGGTCGCGGTGAGTACCAGCAGATACAGGCTGCCACTGAACAACAGGATGCCCGCGGTCATGAAACCGGCCGCCAGCGCCAGCAGTCGACGGGACAGATGAAAACCGGAGAGCAGCGACAGCCCGCAAAGGGCCAGAGCATGGTACATCTGATAGGTGGCGCCGGTCTGGAAGATTTCAAGACTGCGCTCACTCACCAGCGCCCGCAGGCCATGGGCGCCAAAGGCCCCCGCCATCACCGAGGTGAGCGCGAAGGCGGCACCCAGCAGCAGCGGCCAGCGTAAGGTCAGGCCCGGGCTAGCACTCACAGCGGGTTTTCTCTCCGGTGTCCAGGTTCATCAGGGTAAGGGCGCCACCCCAGACGCAGCCGGTGTCCAGGCCGATATAGCGGGAATCCCCGGTGCGGCCTTCCAGCGCGGCCCAATGGCCAAAGATGATACGAACGTCATCCTGTCTTGGATAACTGAACCAGGGTGCAAAGCCCTCCGGCGCCTCCTCGGCGGACTCCTTGGCGGACAGCTCCAGGGTGCCGTCCTCGGCGATGAACCGCATGCGGGTGAAATAGTTGGTGATCATCCGCCACCGGTCCATGCTGGTGAGGCTGCGGTCCCAGCGCTCCGGCTGGTTGCCGTACATGTTGGTGAAGTAGATGCCGGCATCGGGGCCACGAATGATGGTGGCAAGCTCCTTGGCATAGCCGAGGGCATCGTCCACTGACCAGATGTGGGGCAGGCCGGCATGGCTCATGAAGTAGTTGCGGTCCGGGTCATAGACGCAGAGTTTCTGCTGGCGCAGCCACTCCACCAGCCGGTCACGGTCCGGCGCCGCCAGGATGTCGTCCAGGGTGTCCTTGTTCCGCAGCTTGTGGCCGCCCAGGATCACCGCCAGCAGGTGCAGGTCGTGGTTGCCCAGCACCACCACCGCGGAGGCTTCCAGGCTCTCGATGTAGCGCAGGGACTGCAGGGACTCCGGGCCCCGGTTGATCAGATCACCTGCCACCCAGAGCCGGTCCCGGGACGGTGAGAAGTCAACCTGCTCAAGCAGTTTGCGCAGCGGCTGGTAACAGCCCTGGATGTCACCAATGGCGTAATCAGTCATGCTCCCCCTCATTCTGGTTTGGGCCCGTAGTACCCTGCTCCACCAGGTGGTCGGCAATGGCCACGTACTGGGCCAGGGACAGGTTCTCCGGCCTGAGGCCGTCATCGATGCCCAGCTGCTGCAGATCCGCCACCGTGACCAGCCCGGCCAGCGCCTTGCGCAGGGTCTTGCGGCGGGCGTTGAAGGCGGTGCGCACCACCATCTGCAGGGTCGGCAGATCACGGGCCGGGTGCGGCAGGGTCTGATGAGGTACCAGCCGGACAATGGCCGAATCCACTTTGGGCGACGGCCGGAACGCACCCGGGCCCACCTCGAACAGCGGCTGCACCCGGCAGAAGTACTGGGTCATGATACCGAGCCGGCCGTAGTTGTTGTCCCCCGGTACCGCCGCCATGCGCAGGACCACTTCCTTCTGCAGCATGAAGTGCATGTCCCTGATGGCGTCCGCCTGTGACAGCAGGTGGAAGATCAGCGGCGTGGAGATGTTGTAGGGCAGATTGCCCACGATCCGCAGCGGCTGGTCGGATGCCAGCTGCCGGAAGTCGAAGTTCAGGGCGTCCGCCTCGTGGATGCGAAAATCCGGGTAGTTGAAGAATTTGGTGCGCAGCACCGGCACCAGGTCCCGGTCCAGCTCCACCACCTGCAACCGGGGATTGTCCGCGAGGATTTCCTCGGTCAGTGCGCCCAGGCCGGGCCCGATCTCCACCATGGCCTCGCCGGGCTTGGGGTTGATGGCCCGCACGATACGTTCGATCACGCCCGGGTCCTGCAGGAAATTCTGGCCGAAGCGCTTCCGGGCCTGGTGTCCCGCTGGCCGGCTCATGGGCGGGCCTCCCGATGGCTGCGGGCCATCCGAGCACCAACCCGGATGGCGGTGTCCAGGCTGCCCCTGTCGGCGCGGCCAGTGCCGGCCAGGTCCAGGGCAGTACCGTGATCCACCGAGGTGCGCACGATGGGCAGCCCGAGGGTGATATTGACCGCCCGCCCGAAGCCCTGGTACTTGAGCACCGGCAACCCCTGGTCGTGATACATCGCCAGTACTGCGTCGGCCTGGTCCAGCCAGTGCGGCGTGAACAGGGTATCCGCCGGCAGCGGACCGGTCAGGGTCAGGCCCTCGGCGCGCAACCTAGACAGGGTGGGCTCGATCACCTCGATCTCCTCCCGGCCCAGGTGGCCGCCCTCGCCGGCATGGGGGTTCAGGCCCGCCACCAGCACCCGGGGCCGGGCAATGCCGAAGAAGGTCCGCAGGTCCGCATCCAGGATACGGGCCACCTGGCCCAGGCGCTCCGGCGTGATGGCGGCGGCGACGTCCTTCAGCGGCAGGTGGGTGGTCACCAGCGCCACCCGGAGCTCGTCGGTGGCCAGCATCATGACCACCCGCTCCACCCCGCAAAGCTGCTGCAGGAATTCGGTGTGGCCGCTGAAGGCAATGCCGGCGTCGTTGATCACGCCCTTGTGGACCGGAGCCGTGACCATGCCGTCGAAGCGGCCATCAAGGCAGCCGCGGGTGGCGGTTTCCAGCGTGGCCAGCACATAGGCGCTGTTGCCCGGATCCGGGCGGCCCGGCTGGTCACTGGCCAGGCCATCGACGTGGTAGACCGAGAGCCGGCCGGCGGCGGTTTCCGCCACCTGGCCCGGCTGCCAGGGCACCAGCTCAACCGCCAGGCCCATCTGACGGGCCCGGGCCGCCATCAGGTCCGCACTGGCAACCACCACCACACCCACCTCCCGGGCATCGGCGGCCAGCTGCAGGCAAAGCTCAGGGCCGATGCCGGCGGGCTCGCCGGCGGTCAGCGCCAGGGTGACCACTGAGGTCATGAGTTCTCCTCGTCCCCGTCCTCGGTCTTGAATTCGACATAGGCTTCGTCGCGGATTTCCCGCAGCCAGTTCTGCAGCTCCACCTCGTACTTGCGGCGGTACAGCGCCTGGCGGGCCTCGGCTTCTTTCAGTTCGCCGCCGATGTCCTTCTGCCGGCGCTCCTCAACCTGCAAAATGTGCCAGCCAAAGCGGGACCGGAAAGGCCCCTTGAGTTCACCCACATCGGCTTCCAGCATGGCGGTCTCGAATGCCGGCACCATCTGGCCGCGACTGACCCAGCCCAGGTTGCCGCCATCGGAGCCGGACACCGGATCGTCGGAATACTCCCGGGCCAGCTCGGCAAAATCGGCGCCGGCCTGGAGCTGGTCGTACAGTTCGTTGATGCGCTCCTCGGCGCGGGTGTCGGAGACAGTCTCGGTGGGCCGGATCAGGATATGGCGGACCTTGGACTGCTCCACCATGGTCTGGTCGCCGCCGCGACGGTCCAGCACCGTGACGATATGGAAACCGCTGCCACTGCGCAGCACCCGGGACGGCTCACCCACCGCCAGCTCAGGGGCCACGTCCTCCACCAGGGAGGGCAGCTGGCTCTCCGGCCGCCAGCCCATGACACCCCCTTCCAGGGCATTGCTGGCGTCGGACTCGGCCACCGCCACCTCCTGGAAGTCGCGGCCGGCGAGAATCTCCCGACGCAGGCTCTCGGCCTCGTTCTTGGCGGCCTCCACTTCCTCGATGTCGTTGAAGTCATCCACCGCCACCAGAATATGGGCCAGCTTGTACTCCACGCCGGAGTTGCTGGTTCCGGCCGAGGCGGCGATGAAGTTCTGCACCTCCCGCGGGGTCACCCGGACCCGGTTGTCGACACTGCGCTGCTGCACCCGGCTGATCAGCATCTCGCGACGGATCTGCTCACGGGCCTCGCGGTAGGTCAGGCCTTCCTGCTTGAGCTGGGCCTCGAACTGGGACAGCGTCATGTTATTGCGGGCGGCAATGTTCTGCATGGTGTCGTTGAGTTCGTTGTCGCTGATGCGCATGCCCATCTGCTCGGCACGCTGGAGCTGGATGGTGTCGGTGACCAGTTGCTCCAGCACCCGCTGCTCCAGCACCTCCCGGGGCGGCAGGCGGGTGCCCTGGGCGCTGAGACGGGACACCACCGTGCGCACCCTGGCGTCCAGCTGGGACTGCAGGATGACCTCGTCATCGACAATGGCGATCACCGAGTCCAGGGGCTTGCGCTCCGCACCGGCGGTGGCCGCCATGACAAGCGCCAGCAGGAAAACAACGGCTTGAGTGCCGTGACGCAGGGTTACCTTCATAAACACCTCAGTTGAAACATGCCAGTACCGCCTTCCGGTCATCTCAGGGCCGGATTGAAGCGGCGTCGTTCGCGCTCGTCATACCCGATGATTGCGTCGGCAATCCGGTCGGACGCATCACCGCTGCCACCCAGCCCTTTGAGCTGGATCTGGAACAGGATCCGGTTGTCCAGGGTGCCTTCGTCAGTGAGGTAATTCTGGCTCACCAGCTGCAGGCTCCAGCAGCAGTTGTTGTATTCGATGCCGGCCAGGGAGCCGGCGGTGCGATCGGTGCGGGCGTCGTAGACCCAGCGGCCAATCAGACTAACACGGTCTGAGACAGGAAAAACCGCGCCAATATCCGCCTGTTCGAATTCCTGCCTGCGGTAGGTGTGTCCCAGGGTGGCCAGGTAGCGGTAATCCTCGGAATGGAACACCAGCTGGCTGCGGCCCTGCTGGGTTTTATGGTTACGGGGATCCCACAGCCCGCTGGCCCGGATGTCGAGGGTGTCCAGCGGGCGCAGCACGGCCTCGCCGGCGAGCGCGGAGTCGCTGCGGGTGGCCGCGCCCTGACCCGCCAGGGAGACCTCCCGGTCATCGTAGTAGTAGACCTGGCCGATACTGAACAGCGCCCGCTCGGCGCCGGTGCGCAGGTCGTTGAAGCGGGTGCTGACAGCGGCGGTGAGCTGGTTGGTGTCGCCGACCCGGTCGCCGCCGGTGAAGCGGTTGCGCTCGAACAGTTCATCGAAACTGAAGCTCGTGAGGGCGGTGTCGAAATCCGGGATCTCGTCCTGGCGGTCGGCATCGGCCCAGGCGTAGTAGAGCCGGGGCTCCAGGGTCTGGTTATAGGCCAGGTCGAAGAGTTCGCCCCGGCGGTCGAAATACAGCCCGTTGTCCCACTCGAACACCGGCACCGTGCGGTCGAACGAGGGCTGACCGGCAGTGTAGTCCTCCAGCTCGTAGCGGGTGTAGTCCAGGGTGACCGAGGGCCGGGAGTAGCCCCAGACCTGGCGCATGGACAGCGCCAGCTCCGGCAGCAGTCGCAGGCGCTGGCCGTTGGCCCGGTCAAGGCCAGTCAGGTTGGCGTTGTCCCGGTGGAAGTAGGTGTACTGGGACTCCAGCCCGGTCTGCCATACCCCCCAGTCGTACTGGGCACCGTAGAGAATTTCCGGCAGCTGGTCGTAGGGCCGGTTTTGTTCGGCGATGCGGTCGGCGATGGTCTGGTAGCCGTTCAGGTAGGTCTCGAAAAACTGGTTGTCACCCACATAGCGAACGCCCCCCTGGCGCAGCAGATGGGTTTCCTGGGCGATGTCCAGGGTGCGGTTGAGGTCGCTGAGGTAGTCGTTGTCGGACACCACCGAATAGTCGGCGAAACCCTGCCAGCGCTCGGCGAAGCGGGCCCGGCTGCTGAAGTCCAGGGCCCAGCGCTCGGCGTCGTTGCCGGGCTCCTCGTCGGCGTAGGCCTGGTCGTCGCCGATGTAGCCCAGCTGCAGGTCGGACTGGCCAAAGCGGCTCAGGTAGCGGCCCTCGAGCTCGGTGAACAGGCCGCGACCGTGGATATACTGCGGGTTCAGGGTTGCGTCGTAATGGGGCGCCAGGTTCAGGTAATAGGGAACCGACACGAAGGCGCCGCTGCCGGTATTGGAGGTGCCGAAGGCCGGGTACAGGAAACCGGTCTTGCGGCGCTCGTCGATGGGAAAGCTGGCGTAGGGCCAGTAGAACACCGACACATCCTTGATTTCCAGGCGCACATTCCGGGCGGTCCCGAAGCCCTCGGCCTGGTCCAGCTCGATGTCCGAGGCCACCAGGGACCAGTCGTTCTGGTCCGGCGCACAGGTGGTCAGCATGCCCTGGCGGATGCTGACCCGGTCCGGCGCCGGCCGGATCAGCCGGTCCGCGGTTCCGCGCATCTCGGCCTGGTGCAGCAGGAAGGTGGCGGTATTGATGTCGAGGCGACCGGATTCCACGTCATAGCGGGCCTGCTCGCCGGTCAGCAGCACCCCTTCGCCCCGGCTGACCAGCGGGCCGGTGAGATCGACCTGGCCGGCCTGCTGATCGTAGACCGCCTCGGTACCTGTCACCGACAGGGCGCCCTGACGCACCCGCACATCGCCCTCCAGGAACAGCGACTGGTCGATCTGGTAGCGGGCATATAGGCCACTGGCAAACAGCGGCGGCTGCTCGCCTTCCGCGCCGGCCGGCGCCCCCGCAATGTCATCCTGCCGGGAGGGCAGATAGCCGCCCTCGCAGAAAGCGGGCAGGCGGGCCTGCAGCTCCGGCAGCAGCTCCGCCCGCGGCCGCCAGTCCATGGCCGCCGCCGACGGCGCCTGCTGGCCGGCCACCGGCGCCGCTGACAGAGTCACTGCCAGCGCCACCACCCATCGCCACTGCCGCTCGGCGCACCGGTGGCGCGGCGGGCAGTCAGTCAGGCTGGAGGGGCGGATAGGCACTTGGGTCGGGTTCCTGTAGGACGGCGCCGGGCGGCAGTATTTTCGACCGCCTAGTTTACACGCCGGCCCGGACCTTGTTAACGGAAACCGCCCGGGCGCCGGCGCAATTGTCCAGCTCCCGGGCATCTGCTAACTTTCCGGACAGCCTTGCGCCGGAATCCACCGCCGCACCGCCCCCACTGGCAGACTGGACCGCAGATACCCATGGATACCCGACTCAACGCCGTCACCGACTGGGTTCGCCAGCAGCCCGGCTTTGCCCACGCCACCCTGACGCCGGTGGCAGGCGACGCCAGCTTCCGGCGCTATTTCCGGGCCTCGCCGGACCAGGGTGCCGACGCCGTCGTGATGGACGCGCCGCCGGCCCACGAGGACTGCCGCCCCTTTGTCGCCATCGCCCGGGCCTGGCAGCGCGAGGGCATTTCGGTACCCCGGGTGCTGGCGGAGGATCTGGACCAGGGCTACCTGCTGCTGGAGGATTTCGGCGACGACCTGATGCTGGCCCGGCTCGATGACGACAGCGCCGATGAGCTCTACCGCCACGCCATGGATGAGCTGATCCGCATCCAGCAGAGCGCGCCGCCGGCGGACTATCCCCTGCCGCCCTACGACGCCGCCCTGCTGGACCGGGAGATGGCGCTGTTCCCGGACTGGCTGATCGAACGGCAACTGGGCCTGACGCTGTCCGACCAGGAGCGGGCCATGCTGGACACCACATTCGCTTTCCTGCGGGAGAGCGCGCTGGCGCAACCCCAGGTGCCGGTGCACCGGGATTACCATTCGCGCAACCTGCTGGTGCGACAGGACGCCGAGGCCCCCGGGGTGATCGACTTCCAGGATGCGGTCCATGGCGCCATTACCTACGACCTGGTATCCCTGCTCAAGGATTGTTACATCCGCTGGCCCGAAGCAAGGGTCGAGGACTGGCTGGAATACTACCGGCAGCGTAGCGCAGAGGCCGGGCTGCACCGCGTCGACGCCGCCAGCTTCCGGCAGTGGTTCGAACTCATGGGTATGCAGCGCCACCTCAAGGCCGCCGGCATCTTTGCCCGCCTCAGCATCCGCGACGGCAAGACCCGGTACCTGGCGGACATTCCCCGCACCGTCGCCTACCTGGTCACCGCAAGCGCCCGCCAGCCCGCCCTGCGGTACTTCCACGACTGGCTGGTGGAGACGGTGACGCCGGCGCTCGCCAGTGGCCTCTCACCAGGCACGACACCCCAGGGGAGGGCCTGACACCATGCGTGCGATGATCCTGGCAGCCGGCCTGGGCACCCGCATGCGCCCGCTCACCCTGACCATACCCAAACCCCTGCTGGAGGCCGGCGGCAAACCCCTGATCCATTATCACCTGGAGCACCTGCGCAAGGCCGGCTTCAACGAGGTGGTCGTCAATCATGCCTGGCTGGGCCAGCAGATCGAAAACGCCCTGCAGGACGGCCGGGCATGGGGCCTGCGCATCCGCTACTCGCCGGAGTCCGAACCGCTGGAAACCGCCGGCGGCATCCGCCAGGCGCTGCCACTGCTTACCGAGAGTGGCGAGGACTGGTTCCTGGTGATCAACAGCGACGTCTGGTGCGATTTCGAGCTGACCCGGTTAAGCCCTCCCGAGGACGGCACCCTGGCCTTGCTGGTGCTGGTGGACAACCCCGAACACCATCCGGACGGCGACTTTGCGCTGCGCGACGATGGCCGGATGGAGGCCGAGGGAGCGGACCGGAAAACTTTCTCCGGCATCAGCCTGCTGCACCGCAGCCTGTTCGACGACCTGGCGCCGGGAGTGCACCGGCTGGCGCCGATCCTGCGGGACGCCATGGCCAAAGGCCAGGTGCGGGGCCTGTATCATGACGGCCACTGGTTCGACATAGGCACTCCGGCACGGCTGGCTGACCTGGACCAGCGCCTGCGGCAGGGGCTCTGAATATGGCCGGAACCCGACCCGAAACGGTGTTGCCTATCCGCCTTGAGAACGAATTCTACGATCTGCTGGAAGAACTCAACGCCTGTGGCCACCAGGCCCACGAACTGATTGCCCGTACCCGGCTGCCGGGCTGGTGCCGGCGCAGCCTGTTCTTTTTCCTGGGTCATATCGCCAAGGCCGAGGGTCGGGTAACGCCGGCGGACATCGGTTTTGCCGAAGCCCTGATGAAGGCACTCCGGCTCAGCCCCCGACAACGCCGGCGCGCGATCGAGCATTTCAGTCGTGGCAAGCAGGTGGAGGAGCTATCCGGCTACGCCGGCCTGCGGCTGCGGATGATGACCCGGCTCTGGCCGTCACCGGCGCTGCGGGTGGCTTTCTGCCTGGCCCATGCCTGCCAGCTGCACGGCAAACCTGGCAAGGCCCGGCGCTACCGCTGCGAGGACGCCCTGGCGCTGATCGGGGTGCCGGTGCGGCTGCTCGGCGAGATCCTCGACAGCTATGCCCGCAAGGTCTGGATCACCAGGCCGGAACTGCAGCCCGTGCCCGACAGTTATGAGAAAGCCTGCAAACTGCTGGGGGTGAGCACCCGGGAGGAGTTCGACAAGATCAAGCGGGCCTACCGTCGGCGGGTGTCGGAGTGCCATCCGGACAAGCTGGCGCGGGACCTGGGGGAGGCCGATCTGGCTCTGGCCAAGGAACGCCTGCTGCGCTATCAGAAGGCCTGGGAGCTGATCAAGAAACGCCATAACCAGCGCTGACAGGGCACTGCTCAGCGCCCCAGCCAGGCCAGGATACGGTTGGCCAACTGATGGGCATTGTGGCGCTCCGGACGGGAAGCCATGGCCACCGGCTGCTGGCTGTAGTCCGCCACGCCCTGGCGCCGCATCAAGGCCGCCCGTTCAGCGGCGCGGTCGTCCTCACGCCGGCTGCTGACCAGGTCCAGAACCCGCAGCGGCGAGGCTTCCAGCCGGGCCGCCAGGGTTCGCTCGGCATCCGCCGCGAAGGTCGGCGCGATCCAGACCAGCGCCTGGACACCGCGGTCACCCGCCAGGGCCTTCTTCGCTGCCAGCTCCGCGCCATGGCCCACAGCCACCAGCACCAGGCGCTCATAGCCCTGGTCCTGCAATTCGGCGAGACCGGCATCGAGACCCGCCAAAACCTGACTGTCATAGCGCTGGGCAAGGCTCTCCAGGTTATCGCCGGCCATGACATCGATCATCACCGACGGGTCCGTCGGGGCCGTGTCATCAGCCGACGGCTCCTCACCCTGTTTGCCAGCTTCCTTGTCACCACCCTGACCGGGAGCGATCGCCTGCAGCCGTCGGGCCCGGGCCAGCGGCAACGGCAACTCCGGCAGCCCCATCGCCATGGCGGCCCAGCCGGCCCGCGTCAGGGGCTGGCGCAGGGCACCGGCAAGACCGGTATTGGCGCCCTGGCCCTCGTCCGCAAGAATCAGCACAGCGCCCCGGGGGCTGGCGGTTTGCTCTTTCTCGAACATCACCAGCACCTGTGCGTCCGCCTCCGTGTCCAGCCAGCGGGCCTGGTCCGGATAGGCCTCGGCCAGAGCTTCGGCGCCAAGGCCAAGACTGACTGTAACGCGCTCTGCTGGGGCCGGAGCCCCTGGCCGGCCTTCCCCGGCCGCCTCCGGCGGCTCCTGCTCCTGCTCCTGGGCCGCCAGCAGCAGCGGCTGCAGCCACACCAGGGCCAGGCATAAAATCATCCCGAACTGTCTCACCAGAGTCTCCTCGTGTCCGTCTTCTGCAGACGTCCAAACTGCCCGTTAAACTGTTAGACTAGTGCGCCTTACCCATTTGCCTGCTGTCTGCGTGAAAGAGCCGTCAGCCTGAGAGTGCCGTCAGCCCAAGAGAGCCGTCAGCTTAAGAGAGCCGTCATGAATCCGTTCCAGATCGCCCCGTCCATCCTGTCCGCCGATTTTGCCCGACTCGGCGAGGAAGTCGACAACGTCCTGGCCGCCGGTGCCGACATTGTGCACTTTGACGTCATGGACAACCATTACGTCCCCAACCTCACCATCGGCCCGATGGTGTGCGAGGCCCTGCGCAAGCACGGCGTCACCGCCCCCATCGACGTTCACCTGATGGTGTCGCCGGTGGACGACCTGATTCGCATGTTCATCGACGCCGGCGCCACTTACATCACCTTTCACCCCGAAGCCAGCCGCCACGTCGACCGCTCGCTGCAGTTGATTCGCGACGGCGGCTGCAAGGCCGGGCTGGTGTTCAATCCGGCCACACCGCTCAACCACCTGGACTATGTCATGGACCGGCTCGACATGATCCTGCTGATGTCGGTCAATCCGGGCTTTGGCGGCCAGGCCTTCATTCCTGGCACCCTGGACAAGCTGCGGGAGGCCCGCAAGCGCATTGATGCCAGCGGTCACAACGTCCGGCTGGAGATCGACGGCGGCGTCAAGGTGGACAACATCCGGGAGATCGCTGCGGCCGGTGCTGACACCTTCGTGGCCGGCTCCGCCATTTTCAACACCGACGACTACCGCGCCACCATTGACCGGATGCGTGCCGAGCTGGCCCAGGTGAGGTAAGCCGGCGTGCAGCACTCCCCATCACTGCGACTGGAAACCCTGTTCAACGGACGCTGGCCGGACACCATCCTGATGGATCTGGACGGCACCCTGGTGGACAGCGCCCCGGATCTGGCCGGGGCGGTGGACCAGATGCTGCGCGCCCTGGTCCTACCGGTGGCGGGCGAAGAGCGGGTGCGTCAGTGGGTGGGCAACGGCGCCGCCATCCTGGTACGGCGGGCGCTGGCCGGCCAATTCGATTACGAACACGGCCCCGCGGTATCGGAACTGGCGTTCAAGCAGGCGCTGGATCTGTTCTATGCCGCCTACACCGATCTCAACGGCGCCGGCGCCCGGGTCTATCCGGGCGTCGAGGCCTTTCTGGCCGAGGCCCGGGCCCGGGGCTGCTCACTGGGCGTGGTCACCAACAAGCCCCACGCCTTCACCGGGCCGCTGCTCACCATGATGGCGCTGGACCACTGGTTCGACATCGCCGTCAGCGGCGACACCCTGCCGGTACGTAAGCCGGACCCGGCGCCGCTGCACCATGCCATGGAATTCCTGGGGGGCGGTATCGGCAGCACCCTGATGGTGGGTGACTCCATTACCGACGTGCGCTCGGCCCGCAACGCCGGTATACCGGTGGTGGCGGTGCGTTATGGCTACAATTACGGCGGCACCGCGGACGATCTGGGCGCCGATATTGTGGTTGATTCACTGGCGGAGCTTTTGTAATCTCATGCCTGCTTACTTTCACTTGCGAACGCGTTCGGGAGAGCCTTACGTGCAGGGACTGAATCTGACTGCCGCCCGCGGGGTATTGATCACCCGGGCCACACGATGGTGGCGATGGCGCACCGGCTGACACCAGCCACGCGGCCTGGGCTGCCCCGCTGAAGGGACACCACCGCGCCCCACCCGACCGCAGGCACCCATGTGCCGGCGCCTCGGACCGCAGATCAGAATGCAGGACCAACGCTATGACACCCGAGCAATTCGCGGCGCTCGCCGACGCCGGCTTTAACCGTATTCCCGTCTACCGGGAAGTGCTGGCCGATCTGGACACTCCCCTTAGCACCTACCTCAAGCTGGCCAGTGGCCCCTACTCCTATCTGCTGGAGTCCGTTCAAGGCGGTGAGAAATGGGGCCGCTATTCCATCATCGGTCTGCCCTGCCGCGAGGTGCTGCAGATCCAAGGCGCTCGGATCACCGTCAGCCGTGACGGCCAGGTTGTGGAAGAACACACCAGCGACGACCCTCTGAGCTTTGTCGAAAGCTACCATGACCGTTTTCGCGCGCCGGATCTGCCGGAGCTGCCCCGTTTCAACGGCGGCTTGGTGGGTTACTTCGGCTACGACACCGTGCGCTTCATCGAAAAGCGCTTGGCGGACACCTGCCCGCCGGACCAAATCGGCACCCCGGACATCCTGCTGATGGTCTCGGACGACCTGGTGGTGTTCGACAACCTGCGGGGCCGCCTGCACCTGATCAGCCACGTCGACCCGGACCAGCCCGGCGCCTACGAGGCGGCGCAGACGAAACTCGACGAGCTGGAGGCGCGCCTGCACCGGCAGGTGGCCGACGCCCCGGTCACACCCGCTCACCTGCGGGGCACCACCGTGGACGAAACCGACTTCGTGTCCGGCTTCAGCCAGGAAAAGTTCGAGGCCGCTGTCGACCGGATCAAGAAATACGTGCTGGACGGCGATGTCATGCAGACGGTGATCTCCCAGCGCATGTCGATTCCGTTCGAAGCACCGCCGTTGAACCTCTACCGCTCCCTGCGGGTGCTCAACCCCTCCCCCTACATGTATTTCCTCGACCTGGGGGACTTCCAGGTGGTGGGCTCGTCGCCGGAGATCCTGGCCCGGGTGGAGGATGACGAAGTCACCGTGCGCCCCATTGCCGGCACCCGCAAGCGCGGCGCCACCGATGCCGAGGACCGCGCCATGGAAGCGGAGCTGGTGGCGGACCCCAAGGAAATCGCCGAGCACCTGATGCTCATCGACCTGGGCCGCAACGATGCCGGCCGGGTCTGCGAAACCGGCACCGTAAGGCTGACCGAAAAGATGGCGGTGGAGCGATACTCCCACGTCATGCACATCGTCTCCAACGTCACCGGGCGCCTCAAGGCCGGCATGTCCTGCATGGACGTGCTGCGGGCCACCCTGCCCGCCGGCACCCTGAGCGGCGCCCCCAAGATCCGCGCCATGGAGATCATCGACGAACTGGAGCCGGTCAAGCGCGGCGTCTACGGGGGCGCAGTGGGCTATCTGTCGTACAACGGCAACATGGACACCGCCATCGCCATCCGCACGGCGGTGATCAAGGACAACACCCTGCACATCCAGGCCGGTGCCGGTGTAGTGGCGGATTCGGTTCCCAAACTGGAATGGAAAGAAACCATGAACAAGGGCCGTGCGATTTTCCGCGCAGTGGCCATGACCCTGAACGATTTCGACCACTGAGGCGGGGAGACGACCGATGTTGCTGATGATCGATAACTACGACTCCTTTACATACAACGTGGTGCAGTACCTGGCGGAGCTGGGGGCGGACGTGCAGGTGGTGAGGAACGATGAAATCTCGGTGGCGGACATCGAGAAGATGAACCCGGAGCGGCTGGTGATTTCCCCCGGCCCCTGTACCCCCAACGAGGCGGGCATCTCCCTGGAAGCCATCCGGCATTTCGCCGGCAAGCTGCCAATCCTGGGGGTCTGCCTGGGCCATCAGGCCATAGGCCAGGTCTACGGCGGCGATGTCATACGGGCCGGCCGAGTGATGCATGGCAAGGTGTCGCCGGTGTATCACTCGGATCAGGGCCTGTTCCACAGCCTCAACAATCCGCTGCAGGCGACTCGCTACCACAGTCTGGTGATCGACAAGAACACGCTGCCGGACTGCCTGGAAGTCACCGCCTGGACCCGGAATGAGGATGGCTCGGTGGAGGAAATCATGGGGGTCAGACACAAGACCCTGCCCATCGAGGGAGTGCAGTTCCACCCGGAGTCCATCATGACCGAGCAGGGGCATGAGCTGCTGCGGAATTTTCTGAAGCTCTGAACCGAAAAAGAACGGTGCTTCCAGCTGAGCCCGGCCGCCACGGGGGACTACCTTTCCGGACACGCCCGTAAATACGTCCCTGTAGGGCTCGGCTGCAGCCATCCTTGGCTGCAGACGGTCCGGAAAGGTAGTCCCCCGTACCGTCCTCATAGATGACCTGCAAACACGCGGGATCATGCAAAAAACTGCAGCGGAGGGTCGGTCAGGCTATTCAGAACTATGGCGGGGCCGGATGGGGGTTGTTTCGGAACAGCGGCATGGATGCCGCGGACCGCCAGCCGGTACAGGGAAGTACCGTCTGGCGGAGTGGAGAAACAGCCCCCACCTGGCCCCGGTGCTCCGGAACCCAGCAAGCTCGGCACCCAAAAAAGCCTAATAACACGAGAAAAGCAGGAAACAGGGCAACTTGCTAAGCTATAGCAACTCAGCAGGAACCCAAAAAGCATTCACCGGATCAAGAGACCGCCACCCATGGACATGAAAGAAGCGCTCAACCGCATCGCCGGCAACCTCGATCTCACCCGTGACGAAATGAAGCAGGCCATGCGCATCGTCATGAAAGGCGAAGCCACCGACGCCCAGATCGGCGCCTTTCTCATGGGCCTGCGCCTCAAGAGCGAGACCATCGACGAGATCACCGGCGCCACCGAAGTCATGCGGGAACTGGTCACCGGTGTCAGCATCAAGGCCGAGCCGCTGATCGACATCGTCGGGACCGGCGGCGACGGCGCCAACCTGTTCAACGTCTCTTCCGCCTCCGCCTTCGTCGTGGCCGCCGCCGGCGGTTTTGTCGCCAAGCACGGCAACCGCGCGGTGTCCTCCAAGAGCGGCAGCGCCGACCTGCTGGAACAGGCCGGCATCAACCTGAACCTGACCCCCGAACACGTCGCCCGCTGCGTCGAGCAGATCGGTGTCGGCTTCATGTTCGCGCCCGCACACCATGGCGCCATGAAACACGCCATCGGCCCCCGCAAGGAACTGGGCATGCGCACCATTTTCAACATCCTCGGGCCAATGACGAATCCCGCCGGCGTCAAACGCCAGCTCATCGGCGTATTCAGCCGCGCCCTGTGCCGGCCCATGGCGGAGGTGCTGCAGAAGCTGGGCAGCGAGCACATCATGGTGGTGCATTCCAACGACGGCCTGGACGAGATCAGCCTCGCCGCCGCCACCCACGTGGCGGAACTCAGGGACGGCGAAATCCGGGAATACCAGATTACCCCCGAGGAGCTGGGCATCAAGAGCCAGTCGCTGGTGGGCCTGGACGTAAACACCGCCGAGGACTCGCTGAAGCTGATCCGCGCCGCCTTTGGCCGCGGCCACGATGACATGGCCGAGAAGGCCCGGGACCTGGTCGCCCTGAACGCCGGCGCCGCCATCTACATTGCCGGCCTGACCGACACCCTGGCCCACGGCGTGGACATGGCCCAGGACGCCATGGGCAGCGGTCTGGCGGCAGGCAAGATGTCCGAGCTGGCCGACTTCTCCCACTGTTTCGACTGAGCGACCCGATGACCGACCGACACAACGACCGTACCCCCACCATCCTGCGCAAGATCGTCAGCCGCAAGTGGGAGGAAATCGAGCACCGCAAGCGCAGCGCCACCGTGGCGGACCTGAAGGCGCGAGCCGGCGACCAGCCACCGGCACGGGGCTTTGAAGGTGCCCTTCGGAGCCGGATCGAGCAACGCCGCCCGGCGGTCATCGCAGAAATCAAGAAGGCCTCCCCCAGCAAGGGCGTACTGCGGGATCCGTTCGAGCCTGCGGCCATTGCCGAACGTTATGCCGACGCCGGCGCCGCCTGCCTGTCGGTACTCACCGACCAGGACTTCTTCCAGGGCCACGAGGACTACCTGACCGCTGCCCGCAATGCCTGTGAGCTGCCGGTGATTCGCAAGGACTTCATGGTGGCGCCCTACCAGATCTACGAGAGCCGGGCCCTGAACGCCGACTGCGTGCTGCTGATCGCCGCCTGCCTGACCCGCACCCAGCTGCAGGAACTGGAAGGCATTGCCCGGGAGATCGGCCTGGACGTGCTGGTGGAGGTTCACAACGGCGAGGAAATGGACGACGCCCTCACCCTGACCACACCGCTGGTCGGCATCAACAACCGCAACCTGCACAGCTTTGAAGTGTCGCTGGACACCACGTTCGAGCTGCATGGCCGCATCCCCGGCAACCGCCTCACCATCACCGAAAGCGGCATCCTGACCCGGGAGGACGTCACCGCCATGACCGACCAGGGTATCTACGGTTTCCTGGTGGGCGAATCCTTCATGCGGGCGCCGGATCCCGGCGCCAAGCTGAAGGAGCTGTTCTTCTAGCAAGGGACAGCCCGAGCATAGCTCGGGCGAGGGTCAAACATCTAGCGAGTCACCATGGTCTGGGCATGCCTGACCAGCTCCGCGGCGTCCTTGATTTTGCCGGGTTTGGAGATGCCGCTCTGGCAGGCGGGGCGCTCGGCGAGTTCGTCGAGCCAGCGCTTGAGGTGATCGAGTCCGTCGATCTCGACCCCCGACCAGCGGTGGGTGCGCACCCAGCACCAGTTGGCCATATCGGCGATGGTGTACTCATCACCGGCCAGGTAGGGCGATTCCGCCAGGCGGCCGTCCAGTACCTCGAACAGGCGCCGGCATTCCTTCTGGTAACGCTCGATGGCGGGCTGGATCTTCTCCGGAAAGTAGCGGTAGAAGACGTTGGCCTGGCCCATCATGGGCCCGACCCCGCCCATCTGGAACATCAGCCATTGCTGCACACGGGAGCGCACCTTGGGGTCGGCGGGATAGAACTGGCCGTATTTTTCCCCCAGGTAGATCATGATGGCACCGGATTCGAACACCACGAAGTCGTCGTTTTCCCTGTCCACGATCACCGGAATGCGGCCGTTGGGGTTGAGCTTGAGGAATTCCGGGGTTTTCTGTTCCTGCTTGGACAGGTCCACCCCGATCAGGTTGTACTCCACACCCATTTCATCCAGTGCCACGGTGACCTTGTGGCCGTTGGGCGTCGGTGAGCTGTATACGTCGATCATGGCTTGCTCCCTTCACACCCGTGCCGAGGGCCGGGCCTTGATGCGGTCATACCAGGCCTGCAGATGGGTCTGCTCGGGCTGGATACGGATGTTGTTGACCTTGTTGAAGTCGATGGTGGTAAAGGCATTGATGTCGGCGGCGGTGAACGCCTCGCCGCAGATGTATTCCCGCTCTGCCAGCTGCTTGTCGAGGAAATGGAAGAATTTCTCGACGGTGGTACGGCATTCCTCGCCCCACTCCTTGATGGGGTTCATACGGTCCTTGAAGTAACCGCTGGTGTGCTGGAAGCACATGCCGGTGGGCATGAAGAAGTAGAATTCGATCCAGCGCAGCCACTGTTCGATCTGGGCCTTCTCCAGTGGCGAGCGGCCCAACAGCGGAGTCTCCGGGTAACTCTCCTCGAAGTAGCGGCAGATGGCCATGGTCTCGCTGATGCAGGTACCGTCGTCCAGCTCCATCACCGGCACTTTTTTCATCGGGTTACGGGCGGCGTACTCGGGTGTCAGGTTCTCACCCTTGAGCAGGTCGACCTGGACAAACTCGGCTTTCTCCAGCAGGCCTTTCTCCGCCATGAACATGCGAACGCGGCGGGGATTGGGGGCAGTTTTGGTTTCATAGATCTTCATGACGGCCTCTTTTTGTTAGGGAACGAATCAATTCCACAACCAGAGACTGCCGCCGCCGCGTCTCGGCGTCAAGAACTTACGCCTGCCCCCGCAGGTAGGCCACGATCTGCGCCACCACCCAGTCCGGGGCATCCAGCGGCAGATCATGGCCGGCATGTGGGTGCACCTGCAATCGCCACTGCCAGCGCTGCTCCAGGGCCCGGCTGCAGCGCCAGTCGACAATGCGGTCACCACGGCTGGCCAGTACCAGCGCATCCGGCAAGGGCCGCTGGGCCCTGGGCCGGTACCGGGCGGCGGCGGTGAGCTGGCGCAGGGCGTTCTGGCGGCTGACCGGCCGCTGGCGCTGGATGCTGTACCAGCGTTTAACGGTTTCCGTGGCCACCGGCCGGTTGGATGTCAGCGCCAGGATGCCGGCCTCCCGGTCGAACAGTTCACGCCGGCTCAGCAGGCGGACAACGGCGGGCAGCGCGGACGGACGGAAGCGCTGCCAGGGCGGGCTGAATCCGCCACTGGTGTTGATCAACACCAGGTACTGTATGCGCCCGCGGGGCTCCGCCTGGGCCCAGTCCAGCGCCACCATGCCACCCATGGAAAGCGCGATCAGGCCGTAGGGCGGTGGAATGTGCGCCGCTGCCTGCGCCACTCGCTGGCGGATACCGGCAATCGTCCAGGGACTGGTATCCCGGTATCGGTTACCGGTGCCAGGCAGATCCAGGGTATGGAAGCGATGCTCCGGCAGCGACGCCGCCAGGCGCTCCGGCAGGTCCCCCCAGTGGGCCTGCTCACGGGTCAGACCCCGCAGCAGAATCCAGTGCATGATCAGTGATTCTCCCGGTACCAGTGCATGATGGCCGCTTCCCTGAGCATGCTCGCCTCGCGCTCCCCCGGCAACCAGCTTTCATGGCTGGCGGCGGCGCTGAGCAGGAAGTCCATTAAAGCCAGGTGGCTGCGCAGTACCCGCCGCTGCCGGTGTGGGACCAGCGGATTGAACAGGCCGTTGAGCCGCAGCAGCTGGCGGGGGCGTTTGCGGATCCAGCGCCAGGATCCCATTTCCAGGGTCAGCGGAATGAAGGTGCCGTCGCCGCTGCGATTGACCTGTTTGTAGAAGTGGTCCCAGAGATCACCGTGGGTGAGGTAATGGCGGGACTGGGGTTCAAACACGTAGGGGTGGTTGGGGTAGGCCTGCTCCCAGGTCAGCTTCAGTGCCATCACCGTCTCGATCCGGCGCATGGGCCGGCGGCGGTAGGCGTAGGGGAACCAGATCTGGTCCTGCCAGCCAAAGCCGGAATGGCAGTCGAGCGACAGACTGAGCGGCCGTCCCGGCAGCATCTCCTCAATGACTTCCGCCAGCGCCTGACTCTCCGGCTCCATGCCCTGTTCCGGCCGGCCGGTGTACCAGGGCAGTCTGGGGGACAGCCGCTGGCCACCCAGCAGAAAGGTGCTGTGGCCCTGGGCCGCGATCGGGGCGTTGCGCATCAGGTCGACACCGTTGGGGTTGCTGCGCTGGTTCAGGTACATGCCGCCGGGGTTGAGCAAGGGCAGCACGGTGACGCGGACCTGCTCCAGCAGGCGCGCCAGGTGCCGGTCCCAGCCCAGGCGGGCCAACAGGCTTTCCAGCCAGGCGGTCACCACCTGGCTGCCGATCCGCTCCAGCCCATGGACGCCGCCCACCAGCAACACCACCGGCGCGGCCGGGTCCTCACTGCCCAGATCCACCCGGTACAAGGGCAGGGTCAGGTCTTTCACCTCCACTTCCGCCAGTACCCGCGTCTGCACCGACTCCGGCGCCTGCGCCAGCACCCGTTCCAGGGTCACCAGCTCCGGCAGGAACGCCCGCAGCCGCCGGCGCTGACCACCATCCCGACGGGCCTGCTGCCGGCGGATCGCGGTGTGGGGAGTGAGGGCTTTGAGTTCGGTCATGGCGGGCTCCGGCTGGGACAACCCCCTATTCTGACCGGGAATTGCTACAGGGTTTTGACAGCCCTTGCCTGGGCGAGCGCAAATCACTACCATGACAATACTGTTTTTATATACAGTATTCCCAGACCAGGAAGCCGCCATGTCCGTCCGCACCCGAGGTACCGGGGTCAACCCCCACAACCGTTTCCAGCCCATCGTCACCGACCGGGAGCACAGCGACGACTGGTACCGGGATCCGGACGACGACACCTGCCCTGACAGCCAGGCCACCGAGGTGGTGGACGAGGCGGTGAAGACCATCATCAGTCGCAACCAGTCGCCGGATGTGCCCTTTGACCAGTCCATCAACCCCTACAGGGGCTGTGAGCACGGCTGCGTCTACTGTTTCGCCCGGCCCACCCACGCCTACTGGGACATGTCCCCCGGTCTGGATTTCGAGACCCGGCTGATCGCCAAACCCAACGGCCCGCAGCGTTTGCGGGAGGCCCTGGACAAGCCCGGCTACCGCTGCAGTGCCATTGCCCTGGGGGTCAACACCGATGCCTACCAGCCCATCGAGAAGCACCGGCGCATCACCCGGGCCCTGCTGGAAGTGCTGGCGGAGTACCGTCACCCGGTCTCCATCATCACCAAGGGCGCCCTGATCCTGCGGGACCTGGACCTGCTGGCGGAACTGGCGGCTCAGGGCCTGTGCTCGGTGCGGGTCAGCCTCACCACCCTGGACAACGACCTGAAGCGCCGGATGGAGCCCCGCACGGCGGCACCGGCCACGCGGCTGAAGATAATCCGACAGCTGCGGGACGCCGGCGTGCCGGTGGGCATCATCCTGGGCCCGGTGATTCCGTTTGTGAACGACCATGAGCTGGAGGCCATCCTCGAAGCCGCCCACGACGCCGGCGCCACCCGCGCCAGCTGGATCATGCTGCGCCTGCCCCATGAAGTCAGCGAGCTGTTCGAGGACTGGCTGCAGCGCCACTTCCCGCAACGGGCGGAGCATGTGATGAACCGGATCCGGGACCTGCGGGGCGGAAAGACCTACAACGCCGAATTCGGCCAGCGCATGACCGGCCAGGGCCCCTATGCCGATCTGATCCGCCAGCGTTTCACCCGCAAGGCCCGGGCGCTGGGCTTTGGCCTGCACGAGGCCGAACCGCTGCGCACCGACCTGTTCCGCCGCCCCGGCGGTGAGCAGCTCAGCCTCATCTAGAAAGCCCCGGCGGCATTTACACGGACCCTGCCGGCGGCCAATAATCAGGGCCTGACGCCAATCGAGCCGAGGCCACCATGAGTGTAAAACTCTTTCAGTTCGCCATTTCCCATTACTGTGAGAAGGCCCGCTGGGCGCTGGATTACAAGGGCATCAGCTACGAGACCGTCAATCTGCTGCCGGGCACCCACATCAAGACCATCCGGCAGCTGGCGGACAAGAGCTCGGTGCCTGTGCTGGACCACGACGGCCGGGTCGTGCAGGGCTCCGCCGCGATCATCGACTACCTGGACGAAACCTTCCCCGACCAGCCGCTGACCCCGGCCGACCCGGAGCTCCGGGAGCAGGCCCTGGCCTGGGAGCAGCGACTGGACGAACAGGCCGGCATCGCCGTGCGCTGCTATTGCTACCACTACCTGCTGAAAAAGCCCGACCTGGTGGTACCGCTGCTGGCCGCCCAGAAGCCGATGGTCTACCGCTGGGGCATGCGTCTGGGCTTCAGCCGCCTGGAGGAAGGCATGCGCCAGTGGATGAAGATCAACGACCGCACCGCCGCCAAAGCCCAGGTCACCATGGAGAAGACCCTGGCCGATCTGGCGGAGGCCTACGGCAAATCCCCTTACCTGGTGGGTGACAGCTTCAGCCGCGCCGACCTGACCGCGGCGGCCCTGTTTTCGCCCATGTTCCAGCCGCCACAGTATCCGGTACCCTGGCCGGACCCGAAGAAACTGCCGGCGGATATGCAGTGGTGGCTCGACAAGCACCAGGCCCAACTCAAGCCCCTGGAGACGCTCTACCGGGAGCACCGCTGAAGCCCGCCGTAAAGGAGGAGGCCACGCCATGACCCTGCCCTTTTCCCAGGCCTGCGAAAACAACAAGACGCCGATCCTGGCGGCGCTGCGGCCGCGGCTGGCGGACCCCGGCCTGGTACTGGAAATCGGCACCGGCACCGGCCAGCACGCCGTCCACTTCGCCGCCGCCCTGCCCCATCTGCAATGGCAGCCCAGCGATCAGCCCGATGCCCTTGGCGCCAGCGCCGAGCGCCTGCGGGCGGCGGAGCTGGCCAACCTCCGGCCCGCCCTGACCCTGGACGTGGCCGCCACGCCCTGGCCCATCGACCGGGCCGATGCGGTATTCTCCGCCAACACCGCCCACATCATGAGCTGGCCCCAGGTCTGCGCCATGTTCGCCGGCGTGGCCGCCCTGCTGGGGCCGCGCCAGCCGTTCCTGCTCTACGGCCCCTTTCACCAGGACGGCCGGGCCACCAGTGCCAGCAACGCCGGCTTTGACCAGCAATTGCGGGCCCGCGACCCGGCCATGGGCATCCGCGATCGGGGTGACCTGGAGGCTCTGGGCGACCAGCATGGCCTTGCCCTGATGGAGACCCTCGCCATGCCCGCCAACAACCAGTTGCTGGTGTGGCGGCGGCTTGCCTGAGGGTCTGTCTCCCAACGTTACCGTGCCTTCGCCGCTGATATTCCGTGCAACTGGCCGGACAGCTTGCGCCCAGGGTCTACACTGACAGTGAGCCCGTGCCCGAGGCCCGCCAACAGGAGCGCCCAACGTGGATCACATCACCTACCAGGACCGCCTGCGGAATGTCCTGAGCAACCGTGAAGCCGGCTTTCCCGATGCCGAATTCGACCGTCGCGGCCAGGCCCTGGACCGCAGGCTCGAGGCCTCCGGCCTGGACGCCCTGCTGATCACCCAGCCTGCCGATATCTACTACCTGACCGGCTACAACACCTTCGAGGTCTCGGTCCACACCGCACTGGTCTACAGCCCCGGCCGCCGGGTGCTGCAGGTACCCTCCATCGAAACCGGGCCGGCGGTGGCCTGTGCCCGCTGCGAGGAGATACTGGGTTACCGCTGGGAAGGTCCGGAGGAGGTGATCGCACCACTGGCGGACGCCCTGGCGGCGGCGGGCAGCCGTATCGGCATTGACGCCTGGGGGGCCGGCCTGCGCCACGGGATCGTGGAGGGACTCAAGCGGAAGCTGGGGCGGGTGGAACTGCTGGACGCCTCGGGTCTGCTGGCACCGGTCAAGCGGGTCAAGTCCGACCTGGAGATCGCCTGCCTGGAGCGCAGCGCCCGCATTACCGAGGCCGGTATAGCCGCCGCCCGGGCCGCGGTCCAGCCCGGGGTTACCGACAACGACGTGGCCGCTGCCGCGTCAGCGGCCATGCTGGCGGCCGGCACCGAATTCATGAGCATGCAGCCGATCGTGGTGGCGGGCCGGCGCAGCAGCATCATCCACACCAATCACCGGCGTTTTCCCATCGCCGCCGGGGAGCCGGTGTTCATCGAACTGGGAGCGGCCTACGAGCGCTACACCGCGCCACTGATGCATACCCTGGTGGCCGGCAGTGAGTCGCCTCCCGAACGGATGCGGCGGGTAGCCGATATTGGCCACTATGTTTTCAACGCCGTAACCGGCGCCATGACGCCAGGCAACAGTTTTGACCAGGCCGCCCGGGCCGGTGAGGCGGCATTGGCGCCACTGGTGGATGACGTTTTCTTCTCCGGTGTTTTTGGCTACACCGTGGGCGCCCAGTTCCCGCCGTCCTGGGTGGAGGGTAGCGGCTTCATCGCCCGTGGCCAGCAGGCACTGTTCGAGCCCAACATGGTGTTCCACCTGCCCCTGTGCCTGCGCATTCCCGGTCACTGGGGCATCGGTTTCAGTGAGACCGTGCGGGTCACCGAAACCGGCGCCGAGGCCCTGACCCGCAACAGCTGGGTGCTGCAGCCCAGCCACTAGGACCCGCTTGCGGCACCGAAACCGAACAGGGATCTCATTCCTTTCAAGGGTTTGGCGATAGACTGGGCGGCAAAAATCCGCGGGGAGTCTTATGCCTTACACGGAAACCTTTCTGGCCAGCGAGGATGGCCATCGGATCGCCCTGCGCCAGTGGCTGCCGGCGGAGCCGGAGTCGATCCTGGTGATCGCCCATGGCATGGCGGAACACGGCGCCCGCTACCAGGACCTGGCACTCTGGCTCAATGCCAGGGGCATTGCGGTCTACGCCGCCGACCATCGGGGCCATGGCCCGTACTGTGACGAATCGGAACGCGGCCATTTCGCCGACCGGGGCGGCTGGGCCCGGGTAGTGGCAGACCTGCATCGGGTGGTTGGTCACGCTCGCGCGGAACTGCCCGGCCTGCCGCTGGCCCTGATGGGTCACAGCATGGGCTCGTTCATCGCCCAGGCCTATGCCCAGCGCCACGGGGAGTGCCTGGACAGCCTGCTGCTGAGCGCCACCAACCGGATACCCCGGGCCCGGCTCGGGGCCTCGAAGCTGCTGGTGGCGGCCATCCGGATGCTCAAGGGCCGGCGCCACCTCAGCCCCCTGATCGACAGCCTGACGTTTGGCGCCTTCAATCGGACCTTCCGGCCCAACCGCACCAGCCACGACTGGCTCAGCCGTGACCCCGACCAAGTGGACCGCTACCTGGCCGACCCCCATTGCGGGTTCGGCTGTACCACCGGGCTCTGGTACGATTTTCTCGATGGCATGCTCGGCATTGATCCGAAACGCTGGCGCCGGGAGCTGCCGGTGCACGTGATGGCGGGTAGCGCGGATCCGGTGGGGGAAATGGGCCGGGGTGTGATCCGGCACGTGGCGGCCATACGCGCCGCCGGCATTGCGGGGCGGGAGCGGCTGTTCGAAGGAGGGCGTCACGAGCTGGTCAACGAAACCAACCGGGAGGAGACCTGGCAGTACATCCTTGACTGCCAGCCTATGGCAACCAGGGCGCCGGCTTTGTCAGCCTGACGCCCCGCGCAACACCGCCCTTCGCCGCAGCGGGCGCTTCCGGGTCAGCGGGTGCCGTAGACCACCATGGTCTTGCCCTTCACCTGCACGAGACCCTGATCCTCCAGGGTCTTGAGGACCCGCCCCACCATCTCGCGGGAGCAGCCCACGATGCGGCCGATTTCCTGGCGGGTGATCTTGATCTGCATGCCGTCCGGGTGGGTCATGGCGTCCGGCTCCTTGCACAGGTCCAGCAGGGTGCGGGCCACCCGACCGGTCACGTCCAGGAAGGCCAGGTCGCCCACCTTGCGGGTGGTCTGGCGTAGCCGGGTGGCCATCTGCTCGCCGATGAAATAGAGCACCCGGGGGTCCTGCTGGGCGATCTCGCGGAACTTGGTGTAGCTGATCTCCGCCACTTCGCACTCGGTCTTGGCCTTTACCCAGGCGCTGCGGGAGTCCATGTTGTCGAACAGACCCATCTCACCGAAGAAATCGCCGGCGTTGAGGTAGGCCATGATCATCTCGCGGCCGTCGTCATCCTCGATGATAACGGTGACGGAACCCTTGACGATGTAGAAGAGAGAGTCGCTTTTATCGCCAGCGTAGATGATGGTGCTCTTGGCCGGGTAGCGACGACGATGACATTGCGACAGGAAATAATCGAGATGCTTGGTTTTCTGCTCAACCGGCTTGACGATGGTAGCCATGACGCGTGTTGTGCCTCCTTAGACTGGCGATTCCCGCTGTTGTTGTGCTGACCCGGCTATCCCTGCGGGTTCATGCCCGGCTCACCGCGAGGATGGACCGGTGTTCTTTTTTTGGCGCCGCAACTTATAACAAGATGACCTTAGTTCGGCAACCACGACAGAGTATAGAACATAAACCACCATTTGCCGCGCCACGGCGCGGTGCAGGCGAAACCACCATTATGCTAGCATCGGCGCTAGTTAATCGACGGAGTTCCCCGGATGAAGGCAACGATTGAATGGGCTGGCGAAGCCAGTTTCAAGGCCACCAGCGGCACCGGCCACAGTGTCCAGATGGACGGCCCACCGGACCACGGCGGCCAGAACCTGGGACCGCGGCCGATGGAGATGATACTCATGGGCCTGGGTGGCTGCGCCTCCTTTGACGTCATGAGCATCCTGCGCAAGTCCCGCCAGGAGGTCACCGCCTGCCGGGCGGAGCTGCAGGCCGAGCGGGCCGACGCGGTACCGGCGGTGTTCACCCGCATCAACCTGCACTTTATTGTCACCGGCCATGACCTGAAGGAAAGCCAGGTCAAGCGGGCCGTCAGCCTGTCGGCGGAGAAATACTGCTCGGCATCCATCATGCTGGAAAAGGCCGGCGTCGAGATCACTCACAGCCACGAAATCCACCCCGCCTGATTCAGGGCCGGCGCCGTCATGGCGGCGCTCGGGGTGATGCCGGACAGGCCTGCTAAAATCTGGGGCAACGCCCTATTCATTGGGGGTATGGGTGTGCATAATACGCAACCTTTCCGCCGGTCTGCGCAAAAGGTGATCAATCAGGTCAGGCACCGGTGGCCGCCTCAGTGGCAATTACGCGATGGCGTGCAGACTCAGGCACGGCCATCGTCATTCATCTCCAGAGCGGGGGTCTGAGCATGGAATCCAAACTTCAACTCCACGGTTTCAACAACCTGACCAAATCGTTGAGCTTCAACATCTACGACATCTGTTACGCGCAGACCGAAGAGCAGCGTCGTGCCTACATCGACTACATCGACGAGATGTACAACGCCGAGCGCCTGACCCAGATCCTGTCGGATGTCGTCAAGATCATCGGCGCCAACATCCTCAACATCGCCCGTCAGGACTATGAGCCCCACGGCGCGTCGGTGACCATGCTGATCGCCGAGCACGAGCTGTCCACCGGCTCACCGGACAACGAAGAGTCGCCGGGCCCGCTGCCGGACGCCATCGTGGCGCACCTGGACAAGAGCCACGTCACCGTCCACACCTACCCGGAGAGCCACCCGCACGAGGGCATCAGCACCTTCCGGGCGGACATCGACGTGTCCACCTGCGGCCTGATCTCGCCCCTGAAAGTCCTCAACTACCTGATCCACAGCTTCGATTCCGATGTGGTGACGGTGGACTATCGGGTACGCGGCTTCACCCGGGACGTGGACGGCACCAAGCACTACATCGACCACGACATCAACTCGATCCAGAACTACCTGACCGATGACACCCAGGCGGCGTACCAGATGATCGACGTCAACGTGTATCAGGAAAACATGTTCCACACCAAGATGATGCTGAAGAACTTCAACCTGGACAACTACGTGTTCGGCGTCAACGCCGAGGAACTGGATCCGGCCGAAGCAAGCTCCATCGAGGAACGCCTCAAGCGCGAAATGCTGGAAATCTTCTATTCCCGCAACGTGGAATAAGCCCTTGAAGGCCGGCAGGCACCCCCACCTGCCGGTCGTTCAGTTTTTTTGATCTCTCCCTCCAGAATTCTCCGTTTTCATCCTGGCGTCGGTGGGCGTTAAATGTCTCCATACCCTGAATTCACAGGCTTTGGAGAACACCACCATGAAAAATATCCTCGTTATTACCGCCAGTATTTTTGGTCAGAACGGCCAGTCCAGCCAGCTGGTGAGCAAGACCCTGGCCAGCCTCAAGGCGCAGCATCCGGACGCCACCGTCACCCGCCGGGACCTGGCCGCCGATCCGGTACCCCACCTGGATGCGGACCGCTTCGCCGCGCTCCTGTCCAAGCCGGAGGACCGCACCGCCGAACAGAAAGCCGTACTGGACTACGCCGACACCCTGCTGGCGGAAGTGCAGCAGGCCGACGCCATCGTGCTGGGTGTGCCCATGTACAATTTCGGCGTTCCCTCGGCACTGAAGGCCTACTTCGACCACATTGCCCGCGCCGGGGTCAGCTTCCGCTACACCGACAAGGGCCCGGTTGGCCTGCTGAAGGACCGGCCAGTGTACGTGCTGGCCGCCAGGGGCGGACTCTACGAGGGCACCGCCATGGACACCCAGACCCCGTTCATCCGGACCTTCCTGGGCTTCCTCGGCATCACCGACCTACACTTTGTCTACGCCGAAGGCCTCAACATGGGCGATGATCGCAAGCATGAGGCCCTGGACAGGGCCACCAACAGCATCGAAGCCCTGACTGCCTGAACCGGTTGCCAGAAGGAGTTGAGACATGACCACACGTAAGCTGAAGCGCACCATCGCCGCCGTCGAGACCTCCGACGGCGCCGGCGTCCGCATCAAGCGTTCCATCGGCCAGACCCAGGCGGTCCGCCTGGACCCCTTCCTGATGCTGGACGAATTCGGCTCCGACCGGGCAGCCGATTACATCGCGGGGTTTCCGTCCCACCCGCACCGTGGCTTCGAGACGGTGACCTACATGATCGAAGGCCACATGCTGCACGAGGATCACCTGGGCAACCGGGGCAACCTCAAGAACGGCGGCGTACAGTGGATGACCGCCGGCCGCGGCATCATCCACTCGGAGATGCCCCAGCAGGAGGCCGGCGTCATGCGGGGTTTCCAGCTCTGGCTCAACCTGCCCGCCCGGGACAAGATGACCGATGCCGGCTATCGCGACATCCAGCCGGACGCCATTCCGGTCATCCCGCAGCCCGGCGCCACCATCAAGCTGATTGCCGGCCGGCTGACCCTGGCCGGTGTGGAGCACCTCGGTGCGGAGCTGGGTGGTGCCACCCGCCCGCTCTACGCCGACATCCACCTGGCACCGGACGCGGAAATCACGCTGCCGGTGGCCGCCGAACTCTGTGGCCTGGTGTACCTGTACGAGGGCGAGGCCAGCCTGGCGGACCAGCCACTGCAGCGCAGCGCCGCCAGTGAGCTTGGGGAGGGAGACCGGGTCGAGCTGCGGGCCGGCGCCGGGGGCGCCCGCCTGCTGCTGATCGCCGGCAAGCCCATCGGCGAGCCCATCGTCCAGTACGGCCCCTTCGTGATGAACACCCGCGAGGAAATCGAGCAGGCCCTGCAGGACTACCGGACTGGCCGCCTGACCGCCTGACCGCCTAACCGCCTAACCGCCTAGAAAGAGAGTAAGGAGATAAAGAAAGCCCCTGTGGTGGTCAGGGCCAAGGCGCACGGAGCGCAGCAAAGGAGACATACCTCACTGGTAGGCGAGTTTGCGAGCACCGCGCAACGCCGGCCCTGGCCGCCACAGGGGCTTTCTAGGCGAAGGGTTTGTGGGCCATGAGGTCGAGGACCATGGGCCTCATGATCAGGTCCATGGCCAGGGAGAGCTTGGTACCCGGAATCACCAAGGTGTCGTAGCGTGAAACCCGGCTGCCGTCGATCATCCGCAAGAGGTAGGGAAAATCCACCGAAGAGAGCTCCCGGAAACGGATCACCACCAGGCTCTCGTCCTCGGTGGGCACGTCCCGCACCACAAAGGGGTTGGAGGTGTCCACCAGCGGGATGCGCTGGAAGTTGACGTGGGTCTGGGAGAACTGCGGCACGATATCGTGCACGTAGTCGTCCATGCGGTTGATGATGGTCTTCACCACCGCGTCCTGGGAGTAGCCGCGCTGGTGGGTATCCCGGTTGATCTTCTGGATCCACTCCAGGTTGACGATGGGCACCACACCGATCAGCAGGTCCACGTACTGGGCGATGTTGTAGGACTCACTGGTGACACCTCCGTGCAGGCCCTCATAGAACAGCAGGTCGGTGTCCGAGGGCAGCGCTGCCCAGGAGGTGAAGGTGCCGGGCTTGTGACCGGCATCGATCAGGTCCTTGTCTTCGTCGTGGACATAGCGGCGGAACTGGCCGCTGCCGGTGTGGCCGTAGTCGTAGAACAGGGCTTCCAGCTTGTCGATGTGGTTGGCGGCCAGGGCAAAATGGTTGCGCTCGCCGAACTGGCCCTTGGCCGCCAGGCGGGTCATCTGCTCCCGGTTGTAGCGATGGAAGCTGTCGCCACTGACCATGGCGGCCTGGATTCCCTCGCTGGCAAAGATGCGGCTGAAACTGCGTCCGGTGGTGGTGGTGCCGGCTCCGGAAGAGCCGGTCACGGCAATGATGGGATGGCGTCGGGACATAGGCTACCAGTGGTCAGCGTGGATCAGGTCAGGCTGCTGAGCAACCGCGGCTTCTCGATGACATAGCCCTGGGCGTAATCCACCCCGAGCAGGCGCAAGGCTTCCAGCGCCTCCCGGGATTCCACCTGGGACGCGATCACCTCACGCTTCATGTAGTGTGCCATTTCCACCATGGAGCGCACCATGGCGTGATCGGTTTCGCTCTTGGCCACCTGCTGCACAAAGGCGCCGTCCAGCTTGACCAGATCCACCGGCAGGCTGCGCATGTACTGGTAGGAGGTGGGGCCGCTGCCGAAGTTGCCCAGACAGAAGCGGCAGCCCAGCTCCTTCATCTCCTCGATGAATTCGGCCACCCCCTGCAGGTTGTTGATGGCGGCGGCCTCGGTGATCTCGAACCAGAGCCGCTCGATGGGGGCGTCCTTCTGGCTGAGCTTGTCGTAGATGAACTCCAGCAGGGATTCGTCGTTGAGGGAATAACCCGACAGGTTTATACAGATACCGCCGACATGGGCCTGGCCCGGTGAGGATTCCCGCAGCCAGTCCAGCATATGGCCCACCACCCAGCGGTCCACCGCCTGCATCCGATTGTAGCGCTCGGCCATGCGCACGAATTCAGCCGCGGTAATCAGGTTGCCGCTGTCGTCGTACATGCTGATCAACACTTCGTACTGGGTGGTCATGGCGGCGTCAGGATGCAGCGGAATGATCTTCTGGCAGCGCAGCAACATGCGCTCTTCATCCAGATTACCCAGCCCGGCCACCTTGGCGGCAATCTGCTCCTGCAGGGCATGACCCTGGGCATCCAGACTGTAATAGGAGAGCTGGCCGTTGCCCCGCTTCTTGGCCAGCTTGCAGGCCTCCTCCGCGGCCCGCAGCCAGCGTTCGGCGGTCGCCAGGGCCGGCAGCGCGGCCGCCACGCCGGCACTGGCGGACAACTGGTACTGTTTGCCGGCGAAGGTGGGTTTCAGCGCCTCCACGGCCTTGATGATGCGTTCGGTGACCGCTTCGCCCTCCTCGGCGGGCACCAGGAAGCCGAATTCATTACCCCCGAGCCGGGCCAGCGGCATGCCCTCACCCACTTCCGCCTGCAGGATCCCGGCCACCTGTTTGAGGGTGTCGTCGCCGGCGCTGTAGCCGGCGGTGTCATTGAGCAGGCGGAACTGACGCAGGTCCAGCCGCACCAGGAAGCGTTCATCCTCGTGCCGGGCCAGCTGCTGCTCCAGCATGCGCTCGAATTCACGCCGCGCCAGCAGGCCGGTGAGTTCGTCGTGGGTGGAGGCCCAGGACAGCTGGTCGTAGACCTTCTTCACCATGCGGTCGATGCTCTCATCCACCAGCGGTCGGTCGTACTGGGTGTCCTGCACGATCAGGCCCTTCTGCATCTGGCGGGCCAAAGCCTCCAGTTCCAGCTCCACCACCCGCATGCCCTGGTGGTTGACGAACACGAAACGGCTGAAGCCGCGGGCAATCCAGACCACCCGGATGTACTGGGGCTGGTCCGGCTTCTCCTGATCACACATCCAGTCCCCGGTGCGCAGTTTCTGGGCCCGGTTGATCCAGCGCTGCAGACTCCTGCGTTCCCGCTCCGCCTGCTTGCTCTCCTTCTGCTCGGCGACCTCCGGCTTGGGCGGCGCCGGTATGTCCACCAAATCCACCTGCGCATCCGGTTTGCGCACCAGAAACTGCTTGAGTTCATCGCGGATCTGGGAGGATGGCATGTGATTGCTGGAGATGGAGGCCAGGCCGTCCTGGATGACCCGCAGCAGTTCCGGCAGATTGATGGCGGACGTGGGGTCGTCACCCAGCGCCAGCAGAGAATCGACCACCGACAGGTAGTCCTGCCACAGCGGGCTCTCCGGACCCTGGCGGATCCAGGTCAGCGACAGCAGGTCGCGCCAGCCGCCGTTGAGCAGGCTGACCACCACCCGGGGCACCTTGCGACCGGCCAGGCGCTGGTCCAGGGCCTCGGCCACCGCGGTCTTGGACTCGGCCACTTTCTGCGAGCCCTCGGCGGCGGCGGTGACCCGCTCCACATTGCGCCGGTAAACCAGGTTCTGACGATCGATCAGGCTGTCCAGCTCCGTCACCGCGGTTTCGAAAACCCGGGTGTCCTGTTCGAACTCGGTGGTGATGCGCTGCACCAGTTCGTCGATCCGGCGCTGGATCACCGGATTGGTGCGACCGCCCTTGACGCCAAGCTGGGCGAGGCGGTTCATCACACCGCGCACCGGGCTGCTCTGGTCATCGAAGAAGGCCCGGTCCCGCAGTACCACCTTGAGCACCGGCACTTCCAGCTGGCGGAGTTGCTGCTGGGCGGATTCACTGAGCTTGGGGCTTTCCACCACGCTGCGGAAGAAACGGTCCACCACATCCAGGGTGCCCTGTTGTTCTTCGTCCAGCGCCACCTCGCCACCGGCCTTGACCTTTTCCACAACCCGTTCCCGCAGGGGCGCAGGCTCAGCGCCGGCCTCAGGCACCTGGACCTGCAACTGCTGCAGCTCGCGCTGGAATTCACCGGCTGAAAGCGGGCGGGCGTGGGGGCTGAACACCACGGGCTCTTTGTCACCAGCCGCCAGGCGGCTGGCGGACAGGGTACCGATCAGATTGCGGACAGTGGCAAACGCCGACTGCGCGGCCCGGGAATAATTGCGGAAACCGGCCGAGGTACTGGCGCTGGCCTGCCCCGCCGCCAGGCCCTGGGCCCGCCGGGCCGGGGCCGGCTCCGGTGCCGGGGAGAAAGGGTCGTCAGCCGGCGCGGCGGTGGCGCTTTGCGGCCCGCCACTGCGCCCGCCGGCGCTGGGGCCGGCAGCTGCTTTGCCATTGCGGCTGTTGGCTTTCGGGGTCTCGGGGCTGGGGGTCTTTTCGCTAAGGTATTTGCTCAGGTCCAGGTCCGGCAGCACACCATGGCGGATCAGGATCTCGTTCAGTGCGTTGTAAAGGGAGCCCAGTTCCTGCAGTACCGTGACCTCAAACGCCCGCAGGCAGATCTTTTCGGCCTGGCGGCCGGCCTTGAGCTGCTGCAGGCCCAGGTGGAAGGCCTCGCAGACCAGCGCCGGGCCCAATGGGTTCTGGTGGCCGGTGGCGTTGCTGACCGCCAGCTTGTCGAAGCGCATTTTCAGCTGCAGCAGGTCGTGACGGTAGAGGGTATCGGCCTTGGTCACCATCACCTTGATGGTGAGCCAGTCTTCAAACTCGCCCTTGTCCACCAGCGACAGCTCGGCACCGGGGGCGCCCTTGCGGGCCGGCTTGAGTGGCGACTCCAGGGCCTGAATCATCTGGTTCCAGATCGCCCGCTGCCGGGCAGGTACCTGGCCCGCGGTATCCATCAGATCGTTGGCCTGCTGGTCACTGCCGGCCCGCTGGGCGGCCTCCTGCAGATCCGCCACCATGCGGGTGAAACAGGCATCCATCAGCGGTTCGATGTGCTGGACCACGGTCTTTGCGCACTGGTGCAGCACGAACTGGACCCGGTCGCTGGGGGCCTTCAGGGCGGATCGCTCCTGTCCCCGGTCGGCACCACACTGGATCAGCATGGCGTTAACCGCGGCCGGATTGGAACGGGTGAACATCACCCCCATGGCGTTGTCCAGACGCCGCGCAATACGCACGTCCAGCTCATGGCGTGTGCGGCCATCCGGGCTGCGGAACCGCACCTGGAACTCGTCCTGGCCGGTGCGGGCCAGCCTTTGCTCGAGCTTGCGTGCGGTGTCGGCGGAATAGCGCAAGAACAGGCCTTCGGCGCAAAAATCGGCGATCTGGCAGGGCCAGGCCTGATCTGCTGCCATGACGAGCTGCGCCGCAAGCTTGATGGGCTGGCGCAGACTGGCTCGACGTTCCTTGGGATCCATTTACTACCTGATTCTGGTGGTGCCGGCGTCCTTGTCGGAAACAGGCGGGTTTACCCCGTGCCCGCTAGTGTCCCGGCTGGTTGATTGGTTACGCTGTCCCGGGACACCGGGTCAAAAAAATGTGCTCTGGTACACATAATCATGAAACAGCTTAGTCAGATCTACCTTATTTCGCTACTGATTATCACCGTCTCGGGGTGCTCTGGTATCCGTTATTATACCCAGGCCGCCGGCGGCCAGATGACCCTTCTGATGGACGCCCGGCCGATCCCTGCCGTGGTAAGGGATCCGGCCACCGATGACGAGCTGAGACAGGCCCTGATCACCGCCGTCGAGGTGCGGGAATTCGCCCGGGAGCACCTGGCGCTGCCGGTGGCGGGCAGCTTCCGGGAGTTCGTGGCGCTGGAGCGCCCCCATGTGGTGGTGAATCTGGTGGCGGTGCCGGAGTTTTCCCTCCAGCCCCACCAGTGGTGCTACCCGGTGGTGGGCTGCCAGTCCTACCGGGGCTACTTCGACCTCCAGCTTGCCCGGGCCGAGCAGCGCCGGTTCGAAGCCCTCGGTTACGACACCCTGCTGGCCGGCGTGTCGGCCTACTCTACCCTGGGCTGGTTCGACGATCCGCTGCACACCGGCTTCACGACACTGCCGCCCGACCGCATGGCGGCACTGATCATCCATGAGCTCAGCCACCAGGTGGTCTATGTGGGGGGCGATACCGCCTTTAACGAGTCCTACGCCACCGCTGTGGAACTGGAAGGTTTGCGCCTGTGGCTGCAAATCAGGGGCGAACCCGAGGACTTTGCCAAGGCAATGGCGCGACTGGAGTACCGGGAACAGACCCTGGCTCTGGTGGAATCGGCCCTGCCGAAACTCAGGGCCCTCTATCAGCAGCAGGCCGACTTGCCCGTTGCTGAACTGCGGGCCCGCAAACAGGCGCTGCTGGACCAGCTGAGGGAAGACTACCTGGCCCTGGCCCGGAGCTGGCCGGTGCCGGGTCCCTTCGGGGCGGCGCTGGAGGCGCTCAGCAACGCCCACCTTGCGCTATTTCGGCAATACCACCAGTACGTACCGGGATTCCGCCAGCTGCTGCGGGACCATGACCACGATTTTGGCCGTTTCCACCGGGCGGTGCGGGCCCTGGCGAAGCAGCCGGCCGAGCGCCGCAGCGCCGCCCTGGTGGCCCTAGGCCAACGGTTTGACGAACACCTTTGAGTTGCGCTGGGTATTGTAGGTGGCCAGTTTGGGCCCTGGCAGGGCCTGCACGCTGGAGGTCTGGAAACCCCGCTCGCGGAACCAGTGCTCGGTCTGGGTGGTGAGCACGAACAGCTGCTCCAGCCCCAGGCCTCGGGCCCTGGCTTCGATCATGGCGAGAATCTCGTCGCCGCGACCGGCGCGCCGGTAATTGGGATCCACCGCAAAGCAGGACAGCTCGCCGGCCTTTTCCTGGGGGTAGGCATAGAGGGCGGCGCAACCCACCACGGTGCCGTCCCTTTCAGCCACCACGAAACAGTCGATCTCGGTCTCCAGCAGCTCCCGGGATCGGCGTACCAGGATGCCCTGCTCCTCCAGCGGCTGGATCAGCTCCACGATGCCGCCGATGTCCTCCACCCGGGCCCGGCGAATCTGCTCGTAGTTGTCGTCACTGACCAGGGTGCCGGAGCCGTCGCGGGTGAAGAGTTCCTCCAACAGAGCACCGTCCTGGGTATAGCTGATGATGTGGGAGCGCCGGACGCCCTTGACGCAGGCGTCGCAGGCGGCCCGCAGCAGGTCCTGGTCCCAGCTGGTTTCGGACACAGCCGACAGGCGGTCGCAGGCCTGGCGCACGTTGAGCTCGCGGATCAGCTGGCCGTCCTCGTCCAGTACGCCCGGGTGCTCGGTGAAGATGATCAGCTTCTCGGCCTGCAGCGCCGCCGCCACCTGGCTGCCCACATCCTCGTAGGACAGGTTGAAGGCATC